>JARLHD010000254.1 GCA_031292435.1 Ignavibacteriaceae bacterium | reverse complement strand
TATATTAAGAAACTTGCAAAGGTAGTTAACCTGTCTGCTGATCCTAATCTTACAAAACCGAAAGCAAGTGCATCTGCACCATATTCAGCAATAACATCAAGCGGATCGGGGGAATTACCTAAAGATTTACTCATCTTTCTGCCCTGCAGATCGCGGAGTACGCTTGTATAATAAACATGCTTAAATGGAATATTCTTTTTGAAATGCAATCCCGCCATAATCATACGTGCAACCCAGAAGAAAATTATATCAGGTGCTGTTACCAAAACATCGGTGGGATAATAATATTTCTGTTCCTTTTCAGTTCTGAAAACATCATATGCCCACAGCCAGCTTGATGACCAGGTATCAAGTACGTCTTCATCCTGATTCCAATTTTCAATATCGGGGGGAGGGGTAACATCGCAATATATTTCATTAGTAGTTTTATGATACCATACCGGAATTCTATGACCCCACCATAACTGACGTGAAATGCACCAGTCCTTTATATTATTCATCCAGTGGTCATAAGTTTTTACCCAGTGTTCAGGATAAAATTTAATATCGCCATTATTAACAACATCTAGTGCCGGCTTGGCAAGTTCATCCATTTTCATAAACCACTGATCAGACAGATAGGGTTCTATCGGAACCCCCCCGCGTTCTGAATAACCTACTTTATTCTGATAATCTTCCGTTTTCTCAAGGAGACCGAATTCCTCAAAACGCGCTATAACTTTCTTGCGAACCTCAAAGCGGTCGTGACCTCTGAATTCTTCAGGGACATTATTATTAGTTGAGGCATCCTCATTAAAAATATTTATAACTTCAAGATCATGCCGTTTGCCCATTTCATAATCATTAACATCGTGAGCAGGAGTTACCTTTACAGCCCCGGTTCCAAAATCCATTGAGACATATTCATCTCCAAAGATTGGTATCTCCCTTTCAACAATTGGAAGGAGAACTTTAAGACCTATGAATCTTTTAAATCGTTCGTCATTAGGATTAACTGCAACGCCTGTATCCCCGAGCATAGTTTCAGGACGTGTGGTTGCGACTGTAATAAATTCATTTGTTCCGATAACGGGATATTTCAGGTACCATAGTTTACCATTAACAACCCGGAAATTAACTTCTTCATCTGAGATTGCAGATTTGGAGGCAGGGTCCCAGTTTACCATGCGGTAACCGCGATAAATTTTTGACTCTTTGTATAGATGAACGAATGAGGCGATTACTTGTTTATAGTAATCATCATCCATTGTAAAACGTTCCCTATCCCAATCACAGCTTACGCCGATTTTTCTAAGCTGTTTATAAATAATGCCGCCGTATTTAGCTGTCCAATCCCAGCAATGTTTAAGGAACTCCTCCCTGCCTATTTCAAATTTATTTATTCCTTTATCTTTCAGAAAAGTGGTTACTTTAGTTTCAGTAGCTATAGAAGCATGGTCCGTTCCGGGTACCCAGCAGGAATTGAAACCCTGCATCCTTTTGGTCCGTATTAAAATATCCTGAATTGTATTATTCAGAATATGCCCCATATGAAGATGACCGGTTACATTTGGAGGAGGAATTACGATTGTGTATGGTTTTTTTGTTTCATCAACTTCCGAATGGAACAGTTTATTATCCAGCCAGTACTGATACCATTTTTCTTCAACTGAATCCGGTATATAGGCTTTGGGTATTTCTTTATTAATAAGATCGGGCATTATTTATTCTCTGATTTCAATATAAAATACAAATATAAAAAATATTTTACCTGAAGTAAGGGTTATCCGCAAACAAGTTATTGTATAAAATATAGATAATTAGGAAGCTTAATCTGAATACCGTGATCTTTCCCTTCAAGGTCACTCTTCTGATCGCCGATATCTGCAATTATTTCATAGCCCTTATTAGTAAGCAGTTCCCTTTGTCTGGATTTAAATGCAAGCGAAGTATGACTGGAATCAGAATTGTCCTTTAGAATAAGAGTATCAAATTCCGTATAGCCGACGTTCTTTAAATTTCTGTAAGTGGCGTCATATTGAGTACTATTCCGGCTTGATAGAAAAATGATCTTTATTTTCTTCAACAAAAGGAAATCATAAAATTGTTTAACTTCAGGAATTGCCGGAGCTTTAGCTTCATTTATCCAGTTATCCCACTTTACCGGATCATAACCGAAGTATATTTTTTTTATGCTTTCATAATTTGATAACGATGTTTCGTCTACATCAAAAACAACAGCGGAATTTGAATGAATATCAAGTTTATTGATATCATTTTCAGCATCTGATATAATTTTCTTAACATCATTTGAATATTCACCGGATTCATAATATTTAGCTACATTTTTTTTAGCAGTCTGTAAATTTACTAGTGAAGTTCCACAGGATACCAGCGTAAAAGATAGCAGAATGGCAAATACAATTTTAATTTCTTTATAATGTTTCATTAATTTTCTTAATCAGATAATAATGGAGGAATATTTACAACACGCAAATTATATAAATAAATATTCAGAAATACATGGCATATTGTTCATATTTTATTGATTTTAGTGGATGTCGATTTTAAATATATAGCAGGAGTTTTTAGGAATGGCGATAATAAAACCCTTCAAAGCATTAAGACCCTTAAGCCAGACAGCTCCAATGGTTTCGAGTGTTCCGTATGATGTAGTAAACAGGGAAGAATCTAAAGAATTAGCTGACGGAAATCCATTATCCTTTTTGAGAATAACCCGTTCAGAGATTGAATTTGAACCGGGTATTAGTGCATATTCGCCCGAAATATATAAGAAAGCAAAGCAGAACCTGGATAAGCTGAGAAAAGAAGCTCCTCTCAAGATGGATGAGAAGCCTCATTTTTATCTTTACAGACTAATAATGAACAACAGACCACAGGTAGGAATATGTGCTACTTTTTCTGTTGATGATTATGATAATAATGTGATACTAAAACACGAAAAGACGCGTAAGGAAAAGGAAGATGACAGGACAAACCATATTGTAACTACAGAGGCCCAAACCGGAGTAGTTTTTCTTACATATAAAGGGGTGGCTAATATTAACGTTATTGTTGAAAGCACGATGCATAATGTTGCTCCTGATTATGATTTTACTTCGATTGACGGAATAAGACATACTGTATGGGTATTGCCTGATGAACATAATGATGAAATTATAAACGAAATATCAAAGGTTAAGAATTTATATATAGCAGACGGGCACCACAGAGCAGCAAGTGCCAGCAGGGCAAGGAAAGTAAAAAAAGATTCCAACAGTCATCATAAAGGGGATGAAGAATACAATTATTTTATAGCGGTTCTCTTCCCTGCCGAACAGTTAAAAATACTTCCTTACAACAGGGTGGTTTTTGATCTTAACGGGCTATCAAAAGAAGATTTTCTTAAAAAGGTAAGTGAGAATTTTACCATAGAAAAGAACGACTTAAAAGAACCCGAAGAAAGAAGAACATTCGGGATGCATATAAAAGGAGAATGGTATTTACTTGGAATCAGGGATTCAATATCAGCAAGCCTCAGCCTGGCAAAGTCAGTTTCCGATACTCTTGATGTAAGTATACTGCAGGATTTCCTGTTAAATCCGATATTAGGGATTGATGACCCAAGAACAAACAAGAGAATTGATTTTGTAGGTGGAATAAGAGGAACAAAGGAATTAGAAAAACTTGTAAACAGTGGAAAGGCAGCAGTTGCATTTTCAATGTACCCGGTTTCAGTAAATGACCTGATGAATATTTCGGATGCAGGAGAAGTAATGCCTCCCAAATCTACCTGGTTTGAGCCAAAACTCAGAGACGGTTTATTAGTTCATTTAATTTAATTAGAATATAATATTTTTAACCAATTCAAGGAATAGTATGAAAGAAAGAATATATAACTTCAGTGCAGGACCAGCAATTCTTCCTGAAGCAGTTTTAAAAGAAGCTCAGGAACATTTATTTTCACTCCCGGGTGTAGGGATGTCAATACTTGAAATCAGCCATCGTTCAAAAACATTTGATAAAATACATGCAGAAGCAAACCAGGATATGAGAACCCTTCTTGGAATTAGCAGTGATTACGAAATATTATATTTAGGCGGGGGCGCAAGTCTTCAGTTTTCAATGGTGCCATTAAACATAATGCCTCCAAAGAATAAAGCAGATTATATTGTAACAGGCGTATGGTCAAAGAAAGCAGTTAAGGAAGCGAAGAGAGTGGGCACAGTAAATATAGCTGCAACTACTGAATCAGAGAACTTCAAAAGAATTCCAAAACAATCAGATCTTAAATTAGATCCTGATGCTTCTTATGTTCATTTTACTTCCAACAATACAATATATGGAACAGAATGGCAGACAGAACCGGTTGTAGGGAATGTACCTTTAATATGCGATGCATCATCAGATATACTTTCGCGCAAAATAGATATAAATAAATATGCAATGCTATATGCAGGTGCACAGAAGAATATGGGACCTTCGGGCGTAACATTTATAGTAATCCGCAAAGACATGCTTGAGAGAAGTTCTGATTCATTACACACAATGCTGAATTATAAAATTCATGTTGAGAATAATTCATTATATAATACTCCTTCAGTTTTCGGAATATACATTCTTAATTTAGTAGCAAAATGGCTATTAAAGAATGGCGGACTTGATGCAATGTATAAGACGAACCAGGAGAAAGGTGGAATTATTTACAATGCAATTGATAATAGCGGCGGATATTATAAGGGACATGCAGACAAAGACAGCCGGTCATTGATGAACATAACATTCAGAATGCCAAGTGAAGAACTTGAAAAGAAGTTTATTGCTGAAGCAACAGCTTTAGGATTTGACGGATTAAAAGGACACAGATCTGTCGGTGGTCTCAGGGCGTCGGTATATAATGCATTCCCTAAAAAAGGATGCGAAGACCTTGCCGCATTCATGAAAGATTTCCAGAAAAAGAACGGTTGATTATTATAAACCTCTGAGGTTTTAACCTCAGAGGATTTCTTTTAAAAGAGGTTATTATGAGATTTTTATTATCCGGGTTAATAGTTCTATTGATATTTGTTTATGCCTGCAAAAAAAATGAGGATATAACAAACCTGGAGGCGAATGTAAATCAAGCATACGCTTTTGATATCGGAAATGCCTGGGAAGTAAATATTTCGACAAAGGTAAAGGGGTTTATGGAGCAGGAGAATAATGGTAAATTCAAAATGTCCCTTGCCTATACAATTGACCTTGTAACACCTGCAGGGAAAACGATAAGCGGGATAACCAGTAAGACAGAAGATAAAATAGACAAAGAAAAATTACCTGATTTTATACTTGATTCACAGTTCAACCTTGATACAACATACGCAGCGGGTAAATATAAAGCGATAATTAATATTAGAGATGTTATTACAGGGAAGACAGCTTCCGCAACGGGTACATTTGATTTAACGAAAGAATAGGAATTAATAGGTTTATAGATATTCGTCAGGGATTAGTTTTCTACCCTGATAGCCTGCTTCCATATCGTGATAATATATAATTTCCTCTTCATCACTGCGCCAGCAAAGAAGGACTTCCCTTCCCTGAATTACAGATGGAAAATCAACAAGTCCTATTGAGAAATTCCAATCCTTATAGTAGCATCCCAGATCCTCAATTTCCTTTATATACCCATTTATCTGATCCATCATATTAAGAATTCCGGGATCACTTTCAGCATTATTTCCAAGAGATTCGGCAAGTATTCGCATTTCTCCGGCAGTTTTAATGATATCCTTAACTATTTGTTTTACAAGGGGCAAAGTCTTTTTTGCCTCAGAATGAGTAAAATATTTTATCTGCATTTCCATATATCATCAACCCTTTCAGGAACAAATATTATTATTCAGGTAGTATAATTATTATAATAAGGCATAAATAAAAAAAATGAAGGTCATTAATCACCAATAGTAATTACGGTCATTTTTTGTATATGCAGAGCTTGAAAGGAATCAAATTTAAGTATGCGACTTTGAATCCTTTTTAGTTAAATTGATTCTAATATTATATATATAATTATGTGTATATATTTGTTTTAAGTTTGGAGTTTAAGATGGAACAGAAATTTTATCCGGATAAAAGAGTACTTGATGGAATGACATATGTTCAATATTTGGAAATGACCAGAGGTGAATCGGCAAATCTAAATATTGATAATTTATCCACTGAAGAAAAAGAACGTGCTGAAATAAAGAAATTAAATATTCAGAGAATGACCCGTATAGATAAATCTTATGAACCGGGGATTGACATTAGAGATGAAGTTGATAAAATTACTGAAGATCAGTTCTGGATGGTTATAACTGAAAACTGGTGCGGAGACTCAGCACAGAACCTTCCATACATTGCAAAGATTGCATCATTAAATGAGAATATTGATTTAAGAATCATTCTTCGTGATTCCAATCCGGATATTATGGACCATTATCTTACAAATGATACAAGAAGTATCCCAAAATTAGTTGTATTTGATGAGGATGGTAATGAATTGTTTCGATGGGGTGCAAGACCGGAATCCGCACAAAGACTTGTAACTGATTTAAAAGCTCAGGGATTTGACAAGAAATATTTCCTCGAAAAGCTTCATTCGTGGTATGCAAGGAACAGGGGAACTGATTTAGAGAAAGAAATTATCACATTACTAAAAAATACCAGTCTTATTAAAAAATCTATTTAATTTTATGCAATATTAAATTATGTTTGCTGACAACATCATTTAAATAAGGCATAAAATGGCACTTGAGGAAACCACCGGCACTCCTATCGTAAAGGAAGGAGTTCTAAAACAAACCTACCACGAGGTAACCCAACCCTTTAAAGATCTATTTAAGGCATCGAGAGCCTTTTGGGGCATTAACATTTCCTATCTTCTTGAAGGGTTAACTTACTTTGGTGTTGTGGGATTACTTGTAATATATTTTAATGATTTTGTGGGTCTTAATGATATAGACGCAGGGCATATGGTGGGAGTACTGACTGCGGGCATTACATTGAGCATGCTTTTTTTAGGTGCGGCTGTTGATATAATCGGGATCAGGAAATCTCTTATCTGGTCGTTAATTTTTATGTTAATAGGAAGGATCCTTTTAACCATGGCTCCCGGATTATTCGGGACCAAAGGTTTATGGACGCCTACACATTTGATGGCTATGGGGGGAATTTTAGGCATCGTAATAGGTTATGGTATGTACCAGCCAGCATGCTATGCCGCGGTTAAACAATTCACTACAGAAAAAACATCTGCTATGGGATACGCAATGCTTTATGCATTGATGAACCTGGGCGGATTTCTTCCTGCTATTATCTCCCCGCTTGTAAGAGAAAAAATGGGTTATGGAATAATAGGAGTTTTTTGGGTTTATGTTGTTTTAACGGTAGTGGGCATTGCGGTGATTGCTTTAATACTAACCAAGAAAGCGATCAAAGATTCTACGGTATCAATAATTTCAAAGAGTGATGATGAGAACGGATTAAAAGTATTTTTAGATACATTAAAGCAAAAGATAGTTGAGAAGAAAAGAGAAACAATTATTGGATTTGTAATATTAGGGGTTCTTCTTGTTGCAACTATTTTAAAGGAGGTCTACTTTAAGGAAGCTCATTTTTCAAACCAGGTATTGCAATATATATTCGCCATTAACTGGTTTTATTTATGGTTACCGGCATTATTCCTGTTTGGAATATTAATAATAACAGACCCCAGGTTCTTTTATTTTATTTTAATTTTAATCCCTGTTCAGACCTTATTTGCACATAACTGGCTTACTTTACCTATTTATTTTGCACGTGCATTTACAGGAGCCGTGTCAACCTATTTCGATTTCTTTTCCAATATCAACCCCATATTAATTTTTGTATTAACACCTATGGTTGCGGCGCTAACAATGGAGAGGCATGCATACAAGATGATGATAATTGGAACATTTGTTATGGCATCACCGACTTTTATACTTGCGATAGGTCCCAGCGTTACAACCGTCATGGCTTATTTGATTATTATGACCATAGGTGAAGCGATGTGGCAGCCAAGGTTTCTGCAGTGGGTAGCGGAAATAGCTCCCAAGGGAATGACAGGAATATATATGGGTATCGGTCAGTTCCCATGGTTTCTCACGAAGATTGTAACGAGTCTGTATTCAGGTTGGTTTTTAATGACGTATTGTCCAAAGGGAGTTCCTCCTACACAGATGAATACGCAGACAATGTGGTTGATTTACGGCTTTATTGCAATAATAAGTCCAATTGGATTATTACTTTCGAGAACCTGGATGATGAAAGGGTTTAAGACTAAGGCAGAATAGTTTCTTCCAAAGAAGACCTTTTTAGGGAGGTCTTCCTTATTAAGTAGGTATTTGAACAACATCTTATAAGTGTTTTCGAAGGGAATCCTACTCCCTTTGCTGGTATCGTGCTTCCATCCAGCGGGCTTATTTATTGCATGTCGTGTGACCAAACGCAAATTTCAGCCCCTTAGGATAAAATATT
>JARLHD010000253.1 GCA_031292435.1 Ignavibacteriaceae bacterium | reverse complement strand
TAATAAATAATCATCAGGATCATTTTTTGCTTTTTTACTGGAAACAAATCCAATCAGTAAAACAACAAAAAAGAAAAGACAGATAATAATCAGATCAATTAACTTAAAAGAGATCATGCCTGATTACTGTTTTTAAGTCCCTGATTACAAAAATGATCCCATCTGATATATTCAATTTTACTACTTCAGTTACTGCAAGGTTACTAGTACTTTCTCTGACGCCAAAAGGAAGGGCGATATTTTCCAATGGATAATACAACCCTTCAGATTTAATCAGTGTCCTGGAATTAATTCCATATAATGATATTGTCTCACCGGAGCATGTTTTTATTTGAATATGCCCTGTATAGGGAGCAAGATAAGAATTTTCGGATATTATTCTAATATTTGCCAGATTATTAAATTTAATTACTATTCCCAGATTACAAAAGGTGTGGTCT
This sequence comes from Ignavibacteriaceae bacterium, assembly GCA_031292435.1. GTDB lineage: Bacteria > Bacteroidota > Ignavibacteria > Ignavibacteriales > Ignavibacteriaceae > Fen-1301. The sequence goes on along the minus strand of JARLHD010000253.1, from coordinate 12,225 downwards.
AATCTATTTCCCGTAACTCCTGTTAAAACAATATCATTCAGCTTTTTCTTAATTGCAAATTTTATACATTTTTCAACATCAGTATCATTTTGTCGTTTAATTCTAATAATTTCAGATTTGCCTGTATAAAATTTAATGGTTTCTGTTGCTATAGAATCCAGATCACCTATAATATAATCAGGGAGCACGTTAATTTTTCGGGCTGCATTAGCTCCTCCATCAGCGCATATCAATGTGGTATAACCTTTATGTTTTAGATAAGATAAAACATTTTTGGAAGGAGGTTTCCCATTAGCCAAAATTATACATTTGTTGTTTTTTGTCAAGTAATTTATACCTAATTATTTATTTCAAAATGAAAAGGTATTTGTTTTCCAAGCACAAACATATTATTATAAACCCAACTTAAATCCGGCTATGAAGTTTCGTTCTGCTCCGGGGAAATATTCTGCTCCTATCGCATTTGCGGAATATAATCTGTCAAATATATTATTTACCTGAAAATAAATTTTCGAATCCGTAAGGGCATTAAATAAAATAAAGGAGTAGCTTGCCAGAAAGTCTGCTGTAAAATATGCAGGATTTTTATTATCTGTATATGAAACAAAATCCCCAAATGTCACTAAGTATGAATTCAGGTTTTTATCATAATTATCAGAGTACATAGCTCCTACGTATTTTCCTGTGAGCCTCATATATAGTTTATTTGTCTCATACGATACTCCAAAATTAAAAAGAAATCCAGGAAAACCACTTATTTCATTTCCGCTAAGATTGATGCTTCTGAGTGAATCGATATAATAACGTCCTTCCTTAATAAAATTTTGACTCATCGATACGTTAACAAATGCATTAAAGGTATCTTTCTTATATAATGCAGAAAGTTCCAAGCCTTTATGTGTAGAACTTTTCACATTACCAGTCACCGGAACACCATATTGATCAACCTGGCCATTTTCCACAATTTCATTATCAAATAACATATAATATAAATTAATAGTAAGAAGGAGGTTTTTATAAAGGAAGGATGCACCGAATTCTAAATCATTCATTGTTTCCGGATTCACCAGGGGTTCGGAAAAATTATAGCTGCCATCCAAGTTATGTTTAAATTGAGGGACTTCTCCACCACTGGATTCGTCTGCATTATAATAATTCGACAATCTGGGCTCCCTGGATATATTTGCAAAAGAAAAATAAAGATTATCATCATCAAAATATTTATAGTTAATTCCGAACCTGGGATTAACAAAAGTATTTTTCACTGAGAAATCAGTACCAACATATTTTTCCTGGTATAACAAGTATTTATGATAAGCAATCTGCAATTCTCCCAGTAAGTTAATCTGGCTATTCACTTGATAAGATTCATGAATATATCCGCTTACCATATCCTTTCCCCCTCTATAATCATAATACTGGTATCCGCTGGTAACACCGGCGGGCAAGTTTTCAGCATAGCTTATATTTCCCCAATGTTCAGAACGATGAATTCTAAATTCCGCACCTGCAATAAACTCACCGTTAGTATGCTTCCAACTTAACCTTGGTATCCACCCCCCCTGCTTATTATCAACCCAAGCCCCTATCAATGCATTTCCTGGATTACCCGAAGGCGCAAACCCATTTTGTCTTGTGAGTCTGAAATAGGTAGTATCAGCCCATGAACCATCATAATTGAAAAAACCTGATCCATTAACATAAAACAATGCGGAATTTAAGGTAACATCGTCGCTTATTTTGTATTCATTAAGTAGTTCATAATGCGGTTGAGAAAAGTTTTCAATTTCTTCAGGTCTTCTTGGAGTGATACTCGTAAAAGAATCGGGAGTGGCTGTCCAATAAGAATAGTTTTGCCTACGAAGGTATTTATCCTGAATAGCGAACTTAGGTAGTCCTGTATACGCTAATCCATCAGCTACGGGTCCTCCATATATATTTACCTGTGATGTAAGATTATCATCATATCTTACGGCAGATAGATAATAGCTCTTAAAGTCAGTCCATGACAGGTTCCTGTACCCGCTGCTTAATATCTCCGAAATTTTTGTATAAAAGGAATATTTATTATCAATTAAACCGCTTGAATAGGAAGCTAAATATTTCCTTGTATTATAAGAACCTATAGAAGAGGAGAAATTATAGTCCGGTTTGCTGCTGAAATTAGAAGTAATAATATTGATTGATCCCCCCACAGCTGGATAACCGATAATACCTGAACCTGCCCCTCTTTGTACCTGAATAAATTCTGTACTTTCCAGGAGATCAGGAAAATCAAGCCAGTAGACGTCATGGTCTTCCGGATCATTCTGGGGAATTCCATTTATAGAAACAGATATCCTTCTCTGGTCAAAGCCTCTAATACTTAAATAATTATATCCAATCCCGTTACCATTCTCGGAATAAAATGTAGTTGAAGGAAGATCTCCGAGGAATTGAGGAATATCCTGAACAATATAATTTTTTTCTATATTATCTTTTGATATTTGTTGAAATGTCAGGGGTGTAACACCTTTTTCACCAACTGTTGCTTCGACAAAAACAGTCTGAGCGGGTATTATTGCAGGTTCTAATGAGATAGATATTGGATTGTTGAGTTCTTTTTGAGAAATTACAATTTTTTTTGTCGTATATCCCACAAAACTTATTACAATTACATCTCCTTCGATTATATAACCGTGCAGAGTAAATTCACCGGTTTTACCGGAAATTGTACCGATGTTTTTATTGGCTATAGTAACATTAGCATTAGATAGTGGTAACTGTGTTTCAGCATTATATACTTTCCCGCTTACCTGTGCTAAAGTAACTGCAGCTATTGTACAAAATAAAAAAAGAATAATTAGAATTTTCATAGATATCTCCATAAAAAAGCCGTTTCAAGAAACGGCTAAAAACTAATTATTCTTTTTAACCCGTTTCCCTACGCTGGTATTGTCCAGATCAGGTTTTAGGGTTTAATCTCAGTTATTCATAATTATTGAATAACACCCCTAACGGCTTCTGATAATAATAAATAAGAACTAATAATATTTTTTCGACAGTACGATATTAACTAAATATATTTAAGAAAAAATGATCCCGGGAACAACTACTCAACTTTCAATTTCTGGCCTTGATTCAGTTTATTCCCTTTAATTTTATTCATATTTCTAAGGTCTTCTACAGTGATCCCGTACTTTTTAGCTATAGCAAATAATGAATCGCCGTGTTTGACAGAATAAAAGGTTTCACTTTTTCTAACTGTCTTCTTTACTAACTTTTTGTTTATGTTAGTTTTGTTTTTAGCAGACGAATTATTATCGCTGATATCATTTACATCAGCATCTGAATATATTTTCAGATTTGTTCCTGCAATTATCTTATTGCCTTTCAAATTATTCCATTTTTTGATAGAGGAAACAGATACCTTGTAATGATCAGCAATTGCTGCAATAGTTTCCCCGGATTTAATCTTATAATAATTTATATTTGCAGAACTTTTCAAGGTGTTATCACCAAGAGATGAACTCTTTGAATCGTTTAATATTTTTAATGATTTACCTACAACAAGAGAATTGGAAGAGAGATCATTCCATTTCTTCAGATTTGTAACAGAAATGCCAAATTTATGAGCTATCTCACTTATTGAATCTCCCCGTTTAACCCTATATTTATAAACAGAAGATTTATTCGAGTTTTTTTCATTCGAAGCTATATAATCAGAATTTTTGCCAGTTAATATTCTAATTCTTTTCCCCGAAGCAATCTTATTACCATGGATACTATTCCAGTCGCGGAGTTCATATACATTAACCCCATATCTTAAAGCAATTGATCTAAGGTTTTCGCCTCTTTTTACTTTATGATAAACCCATGCTTTATTATTCTTAGAAAGAGAGTTTTTCGAAGTCCTTTCTATTGAAGTTTGATTATCAAGACTTGCATAATAATCTTTCTTATCAACTGGGACATAAACAGTAAGCATATCACCAACGTTAATAGTTTTTGTATAAGGAATATTATTCCAATTTCTTATATCACTAACTCTAACATCAAAAATATCGGCGATAGCAAGAAGATTATCTTTTTTCTTTACTTTATAATTTACAGCAATTTTGCCATTTGGAATGATACTCTGATTTGTAGCAGTAACTGAGTTATCCTGGGCAGATTTATTTTCGACCTGTGCAATATTATCAGACTCCTCAACATCATCACTTTTTTTATTGGTAATAGTATTAACAGAAGGAACTGTAGTTTTACCTTTTACATCAGGGTTCAAAGTCAGATAGGGAGAAATATATTCATCTGAACTAGTATTGTCTTCGACTATGGTTTTATTCTCCGCAACACTATTATTCTCTTCGGCAGTTTCGGAATTTGTATTATAAGCATTATCAGAGGATACTGAACTTGTAATTGGTATTTTTAACTTAATACCCTTGTAAAGTTTTGTTTTTGTTGAAATATTATTTGCATCAGCAAGATCTGTTTTAGACACACCAAAAGTAATTGCAATTTTTTGTAATGTCTCCCCTCTCTTAACAGTATGGACGAGGTAATTTCTTTTTGCTGATTCAGGTATATTCTGAATATTAGCAGTAAAAAGGTTCATTTTTTCTTTAGGGACACGGAGGGGATATCCACCGGGGAAGTTATTAGGAGTTGACAATTGAATGAGTTCAGGATTCAATTCCTGAATTGTTTCAAGACTTACTCCAGCACATTTTGAAAGGAATCCAAGATCAATTGCTCCATCAACTTTATAGGTTTCAAATTCATAGGGCTTTTCCTGCTGAATATTATTAAATCCGTACTTCTCAGGATTCATAGCAATCAAACAAACAGCTATATATTGTGGAACATAACTTTGAGTCTCCTTAGCCAAATATTTTGAGATAGCCCAGAAATTATTAGCTCCTGATCTATTCATTGCACGAGTAATTCTTCCTTCTCCAGCGTTATAAGCAGCAAGAGCAAGATACCAATCCCCCAACGAATTATGAAGATCTTTTAAATGATGAGCAGCGGCCCTGGTTGATTTTTCAGGATCCCTTCTCTCATCAAAATAAAAGTCAGAATTAAGTCCATATAATTTTCCTGTCTGTTTAATGAACTGCCACATTCCGACCGCATTTGCCCAAGATCTGGCTGTAGGATTAAGTCCGCTTTCAACCATACTTAAATACGCAAGCTGCTGTGGAACCCCTTCGTCCTTGAATATTTTAGACATCATAGGGAAATATTTTCCTGACCGGGAAAGCCACAGTTCCATATATTTTCTACCACGAGCGGTAAAATATTCAACCCATTGTTCAACTAACGGATTTATTTCCAGAGGAATATCAGAAGCAACAATTGAGACAGGTTTAGTGATTTTTTCTTTATCTTTAAGATTCAGAGGAACGTCAGGCATCGTCTTAGCCATCCATTCTTCAAGAGCGGCAAAAGAAACATCTACAGGGAGTTCGGTTAATCCATCAACATATTTCCTATAATCTTCAATGATAGATTTTTGAAGTTCTACATAGGCATCATTCTGCTCTATATTAGGATAATAGCTGAGATTATTAATAATCCTGAGGGAGGATTCATAATTATTGATTGTTTCGGTAGTGCTATTCAGTTCTTGTTTGGCTAAAGCTGCAACATAAAACTGTCTAGCTTGTTCTAACATTTCGGACACGATACCACCATTAGGCACAGTAACCTGTGTCTCTTTGGAGTTATCGTCTTTTGCGATCTCTTTATTTGCTCCGCATGAATAAAAGAACAAAGCCAATAAAGAGATAGCAAAAAGCGGTAATAACTTTTTGCTCATTCAGAGTTCTCCAAATAATTATATTTATTAATTAATATAAGTTATAATGTGATTATAAACAAGAAAAATATAATCAGGTCTATTACTTAGAAATGATATAGCTCACCCCTATTTTTTCACCAATTAAGCCCAATATTGTAAATAAATAAAATATAGTTTACAGGGGAATATTACTATGTTTTTTAAGCGGGTTTTTGTCAACTTTTGTTTTTAATAGATGAAATGCATTTATAAGTTTACTTTTGGTATCCCGTGGAAGAATAATGTCGTCTATAAATCCTCTTTCGGCAGCGATATAGGGATTTGAGAATTTCTTAATATATTCTTCTAATTTAATTTCAATTTCTGCTTCCGGGTTTTCAGATCTTTCAATTTCCTTTTTAAATATAATTTCTACAGCACCTTTAGGACCCATGACTGCAATCTCAGCAGTAGGCCATGCATAATTAAAATCTCCCCTAATATGTTTGGAGTTCATAACATCGTAGGCTCCACCGTAGGCTTTTCTAGTAATAACAGTTACCTTGGGTACAGTTGCTTCGCAAAATGCAAATAATAGTTTTGCTCCATGTCTTATTATTCCATTCCATTCCTGTTCTGTTCCAGGTAAAAAACCCGGAACATCTACTAAAACCAACAATGGAATATTAAAAGCATCGCAAAACCGAACAAACCTTGCGGCCTTAACAGATGCATTTATATCTAGCACCCCGGCCAATACCTGTGGCTGATTAGCAACAATACCCACTGACATACCTGCAATCCTTCCAAATCCTATAATAATATTTTCAGCATAAGTAGCATGAACTTCCAAAAAATCCTGTTTATCCACCAATAAATTTATTATTTCTTTCATATCATAGGGTTTATTGGGTGTATCAGGTATAATAATGTCAAGGCGTTCATCAGAGATGATATCTTCAGAATTATAAGGAATATCTACAGGTCTATCCATGAAATTTGAAGGGAGAAAGCTAAATAATCTTCGAACATTAAGCAATGTTTCAATTTCATTATCAAATGCAAAATGAGCTACTCCACTTTTAGCAGCATGAGTTTCTGCACCCCCGAGATCTTCAAAAGATACATCCTCATGAGTAACTGTTTTGACAACATTAGGACCAGTTACAAACATATAACTTGATTTACGGACCATAAATATAAAATCAGTAATTGCCGGAGAGTATACCGCTCCACCAGCGCATGGCCCCAAAATAACAGAGATTTGCGGAATAACACCAGATGCCAAGGTATTTAATAAAAAAATATCAGCATATCCCCCCAGACTATTAACGCCTTCCTGTATCCGTGCACCTCCTGAATCGTTTAAACCCAATACCGGAATACCATTTTTCATGGCTATATTCAATATCTTAATTATTTTTTCTGCATGTGTTTCTGATAGAGATCCCCCAAATACAGTAAAATCCTGGCTATATAAAACAATTGGCTTCCCATTGATTTTTGCAAAACCTGTGATAACTCCATCACCTGGTAATTTGATTTTATCTAAACCGAAGTCATGTGCCCTATGATTTACAAACATATCAATTTCTTCAAAAGTACCTTCATCAACAACTAATTCTATCCTCTCTCTTGCAGATAGTTTTCCTTTATTGTGTTGATCGTTTATTTTCTCCTCTCCCCCTCCAAGTTTAGCTATTTCTTTTCTTTTTAATAATTCTTGAATTTTATCTTTCATAATTTACCTTTAATCAAATCGCATAATTTGATGTATTGGACACTTTTCCATCTAGTAATAACTCCATAATTTCCTTTTTAAATGTCCCAAGCCCTTGTTTATTATTCAATATCTCTCTTGCCGTACTTCCAGGTTTTTTATTCATAAATATTATCTTATCTGAGATGGAATCAACTTCAGTTATATTAGAAGAAGCAAGTATAAATTTAATTTTTCTAGCTAATGATATTTTAGTAATTAATCCGAAAACTTCAGTTTTAGTTTCAAAATCCATCAGTTTGAGAGAATCATCCAATAAAATTATTTGGGGAGATATAACCAATGCCCGGGCTAATGTTATTCTGAATCTAAATCCATAACTTTTATTAAATGGATAATGATCTTCATAACCAGTTAATCCCACAAGATCTATAAGGTCTTGTAAGGCATTTATAGATAATTGATCTCTTTTCAAACGTAATGAATTAACTAATCTCACGTTATCTATTACGTCAAGCCATGGCAGAGAAACGGGATTTTCAGGTATAAATGGTAATTTTTTATTTATAATATTCCCATTTAACAGTATTTCCCCAGTATAATCTCTATCTATTCCTGATAACATCCTGAGAAGAGTTGATTTGCCCCATCCAAATGGAGTCAATATTGATGTTATACTATTTTCTTCATTTATTGAGAAATTTATATTTTCAAAAATAACCTGTTTGGATCCTGCAGGTCCTTTGTAATACTTTGAAATATTCTTTGCTTCCAGTACAGGATTCAATTAACACTCCAAAAGAATATTTTATTCTTAAAATAATTAATTATAGACATACCAAATAATATCAAAATCCATAAAGTTATTCCATAAACAAATAAATCTGCAAGATCTTTAAATTGAATAGCTGTCCTAAGTAATTTCCCTAATCCAGTGCCACCATTAATATATTCAAAGACGATAAGTAATGACCAGAGATAATAATGCAACTCTGTTAAAGATGCTGCCAGTGCCGGCTCGATAGCCTTCCAGCTGATTTTTTCAAATATGAATATTTCATCAGCTCCCAAAGAGTTAATAGATTGAATAGTTTCAATATTAACCTTTTTTAATTCAATTGCTGCTTTATTAAATAGAAAGGAAAAACTAATAAGAAACATAAAAGCATATTTGCTATATTCGGAAACAGGAAACCATATAATAAGAAATAATCCTATTAGTATTACCGGAACTAATCTATTAATCCGCCCGAGAGATATTCCCAGAAATTTAAATATACTTTTATCAGTTAAAATATATTTCCTGAATATCCAGATAACAATACCTGCTGCAATTGCAGAAAAATATAAGGCAGAGACTGTCGAGAGGATATTAATTATAAATTGATAATCACGGAATAGGTTAATGAATGATAACAAAGTAATTGAGGGCCGCGGCAGAATCTGGTTCGGTGGCAGGATAAATTCGAACAGAATGATCCATAAAATCAGTAAACAGATTATAAAATAATAATGTTTCCTTTCAGAATGATAAGAGGTTGTCATTTACTATATTTTTCTCAATTATATTAATAATATAAACTAATGTAATGATATATGTAAAATAAAAATCACACCCGTGATTATTAAATATCTAATAATATAACGATATTGAAAAATCAGCAATCATATTATCAAAATTAGAATTCAATTTTATTATCGGTTTTCCAATACATCCCGATGGTTCTGTTATTTTCAATAAATTAGATATTGTAGGAGCGATATCTGTAGTGAATACCGGATCATTTATTTCATTAGCGGGAATATTCCAGCCATAAAATAATAATGGTACATGTGTATCGTAAGAATATCCAGTACCATGGGTAGTTCTGTCCATTCCACCTAAATTAAAATAGCTTTCAGGATTGAGTTCTATAAGTATGTCACCGGAACGTATAGGATTAAATCCATTCAGTAAAAAATTATTTTCGTTTCTATCGGGAATCCTTCCTACAAAATCATCTTTTGTAAAAATCAACAGAACAGAATTAAAATTCTTTCTAATTTGTTGAGCTAATTTACTCCTGATATCAGCAGAATTTAATTTCATCTCGCTGATTAGGTTATTATTTAGGAATATCTGTTTGTTGGAAAAATCAGAAAATATTTTATCAGTCCCATAATTAGTCAAAAGAAAATCCTTAGCAAATTTGGTTATAGATCTTGAAGAGGTAGTTTTATTTACTTTTGAATTCACAAGATCAGGAATTTCCGAAACTCCATGATCAGCAGTCAAGAATAATAAATAATTACCTTTACCAATTTTATCATCCAATATTTTTAATAAATCTCCAATCTGTTCGTCAAGTTTAATATAAGTATCCTGTATTTCTACAGAATTTGGTCCATATCTATGCCCAATGTAATCTGTCGAAGAAAAACTAATAGTTAAAAAATCAGTAACGGTATTTTGTCCAAGCTTTTCATTATCCAATACAGCTAATGCAAAATCTTTAAGTAATTGATTACCATAGGGAGTAGATTTCAGAAATTCCAGTTTATCAGCCTCTTTAATATTTTTCAATGAATGAGGAAAAGAAGTCCTTCCTTCCTCAAAAAGATCGGGTTCTAACCTAGACTCATCAGGGAAACTTGACCTATAAGATTCAAGTGGTTTGGAAAGGGACCATTCCATACCAGAATATTTTTCAGGCAACTTCTTGCTATTAAATTCTTTAACCCATTCAGGAAGATCGTGCATATAATAAGATGAGGACATAAAATTTCCATTTTGAGAATTATACCAATAGGCAGCATTGGCCAATTTCCCACCAGGAAGAATTGCACCTCTATCTTTTATAGATATAGCAATAACTTTCGACATCCCGTTATTAGATAATTTAAGTTGATCGGTTATAGTAGTACACATTAAGTTCAATGGTGACATGCGGTCGGTCCCTCCGAGTCCATTAAATCTAATATCATCGGTACAATATATATGCTTAGCCGAATCCCGGTCATACCAGTCATTCCCTATCATACCATGAAAGAATGGAGTTGTCCCAGTATAAATAGTTGCATGGCCAGGAGCAGTATTTGTGGGAACATAATTTAAATGTGCATAAGTAAAATTTGATCCCTCATTCATAATTCTTTTAAAACCAGATTCGGAATAATTATTTCGGAACCGGTACAAATAATCAAACCTCATTTGGTCTATTACAATACCGATTACAAGTTTCGGAACAGGCTGGGGAAGAGCAATACATATACAACTAAATATCCAAAAAAATATTTTACGGAAAAACATTTAAGCACCTATATAAAATGATTACGAAAGTTAAATATAAAAAAAAGAGATGCCTAAGCATCTCTAATAAATCAATCAATGGATCATTTAGTTATTCTTAACGAATAATTGCCATTTTCTGAGTAATATTTTGATTTACACCATCTTTGGAAATAATTATTTTATAGAAATAAACTCCATTTGCCGGAGTATCCCCGTCCTGGTCTTTTCCATCCCAATATACCCTGTTAAAATCTGACTTAAGGTCCGAAGAAATTTTAGTAATCTGTTTAATTAGTCTGCCGGCTACTGTATAAATATTTATTTTCAATTGATCAGGAACCTGAGTTAATTTAAATGTAAAATATGTATCCCTAGAAATTGGATCAGGATAATTGAAGGCATAAAGTATTTTTGCATCTTTAGAGACAACAAAATTCTTTTTTATTCCAGTAGAATCGAACAAAACACCATATGCATCCTTCCCAAAAACAGTTAACGTATATGGACCTTCACTAAGTTTCGGTTTATAATTTAGAACCATTTTCGGGTTTGAACTGTTAAATGCATAAGTCAAAGCCGGGTCATTATAATAAACAGGTTTGTCGTTTAGTAAGATGTTAACTTTAGTTGTATCAGTAATAGGTTTTATAGTGGGGTCATTAAGCTCAATCCTAATATCAGGGTTTGAAGAAACATAATCACCACTTAAGATATCCTGGTTATCAAAAGTAATTTTAAGCGTTGCCGGCAAAGTATCTGATTTTACGTTAAATGGTTTTATAAAGGTATTATTATCTTTATATAATTCATAAATTTTATTATCCGGGTCAATCTGGATAACGAATTCCCGTGACCTTGTTCCATTAGGCGGACTGTAATTTATCGATATCTGTCTTCTGCTTTCAGCATTAATTGTATCAATTACTGAATTATAAATCTGTTGAACAGAGCTATCTGACATCACCACATTAACAATAACTTTGACACTGTCTGCTCTAATATCTCCAGCATTATAAACATAAAAATTGATAAAACCTGTTTTTCCTACATTAAATGTGTCAGCAGATATTGTGACCGACTGGTAGTTAGTGCCTAATTCAGGAACTCCATTATAATTCACACCAAGAGAGCTAATTGAAGGCGGGACATTACCAGTACCAATATTTATTTCACCCAAGATTTTAAGGTGGGGATATTTTTTAGCATCAATGAAACTGAGATCTGCAATTGAATCAATTATGGAGACGTAACCTAAAGTATCAATAGTATTATCCTGTTTGATGCCTAACAGTTTATATTTCACCTCAGTTCCAGTTGGTATATTTTGTTTAGCAATTAAATTGGTCCAATACGAGGACGGACCGATAGAAGTTGTAACAAAATTACCTGCATTTACTTTTTTGATAAATACCGTATCAATTGAAACCAGACCATTAAAGGGGGCGTGTAATTCTTCCAATACAGTACCAG
>JARLHD010000252.1 GCA_031292435.1 Ignavibacteriaceae bacterium | reverse complement strand
ATAGGGGATATTGTGTATGAAGTGAAATGGGGAGTTTGCATACAGAACAGACAAACCCAAATTACCCATGTCGCTTAAAAGTCGCTTTATAATTGCTTTACACTATCTCTTTAGAGAAGCAAAGACCCAGGCGTAACAGTTGTTGGGCTGAATAGACCGGATGTAAATAATTTATTGGATATGTAATTATTAAATAAATCTTAAATCTAAATAACAGCACTAAAAATTTATTGAGGAGGCATAAAATGGGAACTTTTGAAAACATAGTATTGGGAGAAGTAAAGGGGAAAGTCGGGGGAGTGATTGGAAGAAGAAGGGGGAAAAAATTTTTCATATATGCTGCTCCTAAGGAAGTAAAAATAAGTTATAGTCCTGAGGCGATACAATCGAGAAACAAATTGAATACGGCGTCTAAATTTGGCAGCATAGTTAATTCAATTCCTGAGTTAAAATCTTTCTGGTTAAACTCAAAGACCGCAGCTTTTGATGCTTTCCATAAAATTGAGAAGGTGAATTATCATTTAACTGCACATGACAGACCAACTTTGAATAATACAATTGTACCGGTAGCGGTTACTGATAATAAGATAATTGAATCGAGTGTTTCACCAAGAGGGATCAAGCTAAAAATATTTATCAGCAAGATTGGAGAACCTGCACTTGACGGGGCAAATGGGCTGACAGTTATCGGGGTTATTTGTTATTACGATCCGAAAGAAAAGGAATACAGTTATTATCATTTGAGTAAAACCAGGTCAAATCCTTTTGATGTAAAGACAGATGAACAAATTGAAGTTGAAATTTCTTTTAGCGGAAAGGAGCGGGATAATTATAATTCTTATATGAAGGGTATACTTTATTTAACTATGGTATCAAAAGATGGTACCGGAATACCATTAAAATATTTTGGTAATTACAGGAGTGAATTTACGAATGAGAATACGGGTGAGAAGGAAAGGTTTGCTTTCTGCGACTCCAGACCGTGATATATATTAAATAAATTATTAAAGAGTTAAGCCGTTAGAATAAACTGACGGCTTAACGATTGTATTATAAACAAGAATTGATGGTTATTTCACCAGAATCATTTTTTTGCTAGCCACATAATCATTGACCCTGATTTGATATATGTAAACTCCGCTTGCGAACCTTGATGCATTGAAAGTAAAATCATAGCTTCCTTCAATCTTGTTTTCGGTTACAAGTGTTGTTACTTCTCTTCCAATAATATCGTATACCTTTAAGGTTACTAATCCCTGTTTAGGTATCTGGTATCTTATTGTAGTGTTTGGATTGAAAGGGTTAGGGTAGTTCTGCGATAAATCATAAGACTGGGGCATAACTTCTTTTTCTGTTAATGCACTTTTGTAAACACTATTATATTTTCCTGCGATTAATTCTTCTGCCATTCTTATTCTGGCTATATTTTCCTGATCTACTAAATTCATGCTCTTTATATCAGCTAAAATCTGCTTTGACATATTAACATTATTCTTAATATGCAGATATCCGAAAAGTTTTTCGAATCTCGCATTAATACCGTCATAACTGTTTGGTGTATGACTAATTACATCATTATATGCGGTTATTGCATCTTCAAAACTGTTTGACTGCAGATAAATATCTCCGATCAAATTTTTAATTTTTCCATAATATTTATTCTGGCTGCTTAGAATACTTTCAAAATAATTCAGTATTTCAGGTCTTTTATATTTATTCCTTATTTTAGCAAGATTTGTTAAAGCAAATACTGCATGATCGTCATTGTTTATTAAAACCTTATAAAATGAAATGGCATCATCAATCCTGCCGTCATTCTCCAACTTTAAGCCATCATAGATATTCACCGTTCCTGATTTATTCAGTTTATTACTTGCCAAAATTATATTCTTGATATTGTAATTATGCGGTGGCTGGCTGCACATGTCACGATCATCTGGATAAATACATATATCAGCATAAGATGTTGTATCGCAATAGAAATGATAATTACTTCCAAACCAATCATGATAGGCATTCAAATTACTATGATCAGTTGTGGATAAATCTAAACTATCATCGTAAATGCTGTTAGATGCTCCTGTGCCATCATCCTGCCCTATATCAGTCGTACTCCAATTAGCCGTTTGAAGACCCACTATATTTTCGACAATTTCGTTATTACAATTGCGATTTAAATCCCATGAGAGCCTGCTATTTGTAACACATCCACCTGTAAAATAAGCCCCCCAATAAAATCCGGTTATATGATTATTATAAATAGTAGGAACTGTGCTGTTAGACAGAGCAATTCCAGAGTAATTATGAAGATTTGTTGTCCTTTCAATTGTATTTCCTTGAATCCAAGGACTTAGTCCTGATGCCTCGCCCCATAAACCATTATATGATGGATTGTTAATAGTATTATTCATTATTGATGGCGCGGAATCATAAAAATAAATTCCTTCCGTTGGATTCAAGAAGTTACAATTTTTAATAGTGACATTAGCTCCGATTAAGCATTGGGTCCAGTCATTATGGTTTATTGTAGCATGTTGTAAAATAGAATTCGAACTTAACTCCCCATAAAATACCATTGTCCATGAAGTATCTCCCTCAAAGGATTGAAAATTTGGGTACAGATCAAAAGTGATATCCCCCTGCTGAGAATTATAATTGCAATCTAATGTCCCGTATACTGTAATTGATGAATAGTTCTTTACTTTGATATGAGTTCCGGCAGAAATAGTAAGCGTATTACCCTCAGGAACTACTACACTATTGGTTACTGCAACATTCCCGCTCAAAGTAGTATTATTTAAAAATCCTGATATATAATTTGAGTTCTGATATGCTCCGATGTCTGGCGGATCACCAATAGGAGTTCCAATTATATCCTGATTCGGTAAATTAAGCCAAGTCCCGGATAAAATTGCGGGACTATTCGGTTGAAGGGAATAAATACCTGTATTAAATAATGGGTTGGAACAGAAACTTTTAGCATCATAGTTATGTGAACCATAAGATTGCCAGGAAGCAAAATTTGGTAGAAGACCGGTGGTAGTATCAGGTTCCCAAGCGTGAGAGTAGGCTCCGTTAACCATGTAATACAAATTATTATCAAACAACCAACCCATGCCGGGGTTTATATAACTAAAATAAATATATCCCTTCGGACCATCTGGTCCTGTATCCCCATCATAATAGAAGATATTATTTTCAAACTTAAAATAATTAGACTGACCCCCATGTGTATTAACACAAATTACATTTCCAGGGTGTGCGTCCCCATTATTATATGGATCATTAGGATTATGTGTAATAAATGTATTATTAATATATTTTGACGATTGCGGAGTATAGCTGGTATAAAATCCACCATGGACGTCATCCGAGCCTGCAAAGATAAACAGATTCTCATGGTAAGACGGAGTATTGCTTGACTCAAAAATATTATAATAAAAAATAGCATTATTCGATCCATCGTCATCTACATTGTCATAAAGGCCATTCTTCAATACGCAATACCTTATTGTATCGTTATTAGCCATACCTAAATCATCCGTTCCAAAGGCGATTCTAATATTAGAAAAATTACCAATTAAAGTATCGTATTCCATTACTGAATTATCAGTGCCATCCAAATAAATTCCTAAATTACCTTGATATGGATCTGTTAAATTTTGTTCCCCATAATTCAGAGTACAATTTCTTACTATAAGATAATTTCCTTGTCCATCATATAAATTAACTTTTACAATATTCCCTCCTACACTACTATCAATATTACAAGATTCAAAAGTAATGTGGTTGCAATACCAGAGAAAGACATTACTTGAAGGATAGGTAGAATTTCCCTGATAACCATTCACAAATTTGAGCCCTGAGAATTTCAGGTAGGTTCGAGAATCGATACTTACACATTCATGAGTTGAGTTTCCATCTAAAACTGGGCGTGCGCCGTTTCCATAAGAATTAAAAACAATCGCATGACCAGGAATTCCACTACTTGGAGGAATTAAACATATCCCACTAAATCTTTGTCCACAATGAAAAGAGATAATATCGTCAGGATTAAAAGAAGCATTATTGACAGGAATAGGAGTTTTCCATGCTGTGGTCACAGAAGTACCCGAACTATCATCATTTCCTCCATCATTATCAACAAAATACGAGGTTGAATGAAGATTCCCCACAAAAAATAATAAAAGTAAAATAAGAAAGTTTAACTTTTGCATTTCTATATCCTTTTTATTTAATTAAGGTTTAATTACAAGATTTACTTAATGCCAGTTAACACTTATCAAGTAGGTGCTCTCGGTTTGGAATTATACAGATAGAAAAAGGTCTGAATATGAAGGAAAGATTGAAAAGTGGAATTCATCTTTGAACCTTCTTTAGTTAAAGAAAAGAAAGAATAATTACCCTGACATTAAAAATTCTAAAGGAATATATGAAACGATCTAAAGGTAAGGAAAGTTTTTACAAGCGAGATTATCTCTGGAAAAAGCATCGAATCTTGGTATAATATTCTAGTTAGCCCGGTCAATGTGAAAATTACTTAATCAAAATAAACTTCTTAGTATTAAAAAATGTTCCTGCTTTCATTTGGTAATAGTAAACACCGCTTCTAAGATTCTTTCCGCTAAATGTTACAATATAATTTCCTTGTGGTTTTAGTTCATTCACCAAAGTTATAATTTCTTTTCCAAGTGAATTAAAAACTTTAATTATAACTAAGATATCAATTGGTACTTGGTAACTAATTGTTGTGGTAGGATTACAAGGGTTGGGAAAAGCATTTGATAGTTCAAATTTAACTGGGGCGGTAACTTCTAAATTAATGACATTACTATATTTATAAGTGCCGTCAACATCAACTAACTTAAGGCGATAATTGTATTTACCAGTATTTACTTTTTTATCAATAAATGAATAATGCTTTGGTGAATTGCTATTCCCAGAAGCTGAAACAGAGGCAATCTTATACCAGCTATTGCTGATTTGTAATTTCATTTCAATATCAAAGGATAAAGTATTAAGCTCAGTTGCCGTATTCCAGTTTAATATAACATTATTGTTGATT
>JARLHD010000251.1 GCA_031292435.1 Ignavibacteriaceae bacterium | reverse complement strand
ATTAATAGAAACGATCCAGAACCACCAATACCGCCGATTAAAAACCCAATAAGAGATACACCAAAGAATCCAACACGTCCACCTATAAACACAACAACAAATCCAACCAGACCTGTAAATAGACCTGTAAAAAGACCAGTCAACCCACCTAAGGTAACTTACTCTCCTCCTGATCCGATGTATATTTATGCACCTGCACCGATTTATAATGATCCTCCAGTAACAGATCCAGAATTGCCTTATCAACCGGAAACACCTGTTTTGAATGTTGATTATGAGACGTTAGGGTTATCGCAATTCAAACAGAAAGACTATTATAATGCATTAGAGTCATTTGAGTTAGCGCTTGAAAATAATGATCAAAATTACACGCTTTATTATTATTTAGGAACTACAGAGATAGAAATTGAGAAGTATGATGATGCGATAAATGATTTGACTACGTTTATTAATAATGATGTAGAGAATGGGCTTGGTTATTATGAGAGAGGGTTGGCATATTTTTATTCGGGGGACAGGGAGACAGCATTTGATGATTTAGTGATTGCAGATCAATACCAGGTTGATGAGGCAAAGGTTATATTAAAACAATTTTACGATTATTACTGAAATAGAACGCAAAAAGGGGGGGATTGTATCTCATGAGGCATATCTTTGTTTTAGTTACGAATATAGTGACTTAGTTTTGTGTCTACTATATGGGGTAAAATCAGATTTTTATGTCTAATATATGGGGTATGACCAAAGACACTCTCTTTTTTGAATCAGATTTGCATCTGTGAGTATTCTACGGGTATTCTACGGGTATTCTATGGGTATTCTATGGGTATTAAGAGTCGCTTGAAATGTGGGTATTTGGTATGTATTTGTAATAGAAGATGTTTTGGCGATAAGAGGTGGGGAATTCAATAATCTCATTTATCATAATTGTAATGAATTTATTAGGATGATTTTGTATTATTGACCCTTAATTTTAGTTATTTATGGCAATTGTTTAGAAATAATCAACCCGAGGAGTTAAATGTTTAGACAAATGAGCGCAATAATTTTAATAGTGGTTTTAGGAACAGTTTTGGGGATGACACAAAAGAAAGGCAACGAGAAGATACTCCCCTATCCAATTAATCAATACAGGTTAAAGAACGGATTGAACGTGGTGACGGTGAAATATGACAGTCCGGGGCTGGCGGCATTTTTTATTGTAGAGAGAGTGGGGTCGAGAAATGAAATAGAGGAAGGAGTAACGGGGTTTGCGCATTTCTTTGAGCATATGATGTTCAGGGGAACGGATAAATATCCAGCAGAGAAGTATAGTGAGATATTAAAGCTAATCGGTGCGGGGGCGAATGCGAATACCGGACAGGACAGAACGATCTTTCACATGACGGGAAATGCTGAGAAGCTTGAGACAATGTTTGATATAGAATCAGACAGGTTTATGAATCTGCATTACTCAGAGCATGATTTTAAGACTGAGGCAGGAGCCGTTAAAGGAGAGTATACGAAGAATAATGCGAGTCCATATGTACAGCTTTATGAAAATATAATGAATACTGCATTTGATAAACACACTTATAAGCATACTACCATGGGATTTTTTAAGGATATAGTTGATATGCCTAATCAGTATGAGTATTCGAAGTTGTTCTTTAAGAGATTTTACAGACCGGAATATGCAACAATAGTTGTGGTAGGGGATGTTACATCGGCCAATGTAAATAAGCTTGCGGAGAAGTATTTTGGGAAATGGGAGAAAGGAAATTATGAACCAGTTATTCCAGTTGAGCCACAGCAGAAGGAAACGAGGTACGTACATCTTCAGAACGGAGGCATACCTCCCTATTTGAGTTTGAATTATAAGGGTCCTGCTTTCAGTGATACTAAGATAGACATGCCGGCGCTGGATGTTCTGAATACAATAATCTTTTCGCAGACATCAGCATTATATAAGAAGCTTGTACTGGATGAACAAAAGGTTCGGTTTATAAACGGGGGGGCAACAGATTCGAGAGACCCCAATCTTATTTCGATCTCTGCATCGTTAAAGGACAAAAAGGATATGCAATATGTTAAGGATGAGGTTCTGAAAGTTATAGAACAGGTAAAGAACGAGGGGGTTGATCCTAAAATACTTTTAGAAACCAAGGAACATTTGAAATATTCATTTGCAATGGGAATAGAT
>JARLHD010000025.1 GCA_031292435.1 Ignavibacteriaceae bacterium | reverse complement strand
TAATTTGGATTATTTCTCTGAAGTGTGGCGCACTTGACATGAAAATCAATTGGTACATGAAACACAATTTAGAACACATAAACCCTATGCTCAAATAAATTCTGATTCATTTCTTCATCTAAAATAAAAGAATATAATAATTCATAATTCTATTATTCACTTTTTAATTACCACAGATTTATTTTACTATAATCTTTCCGGTCATCCTTGGATGTACTGAACAATAATATTCATAAACCCCGGTCTGACTGAATGTATGCGAATATTGATCATTTGTATCAAGTGCATCCGATTTAAAACTCTTATCAGTAGATACAACCGTATGAGGAACGTCATCATGATTTACCCAGGTTACCTTTGTGCCTGCAGCAACTGTTAATTCCTTCGGGTTAAAACTAAAGTTATCAATTGTTACCTGGTTTTCCCCTCCTAAGGTTCCATTATTTTTCTTATGCTCCTTCATCTGATCCCCCGTTGCAGCAGCAAATAATAACGGTGTATCGGTAACTGCAAGAGTGTGGTCTTGTTCCAAATAATTAACATCTGTTATTCCCAGCAGTGAACGAAGCTTATCGTCAGGAACTTTCATGGGACCAGGGCCAGGAGCCGTTCCAGGCTTCGGCTGAGGGAAGGCAGTCGACATTGCAGTATGGAAAGTAATGTTCCCTTCAATTTTTTGCATTATCTGATGTATGTGCCCGTTCAGCACAGTAACCGATCCGAAACGCTTCAAAGATGATAGTACCTGAGCACTATCATCAGTTCCCCACCCCCATTCAGGATAAACATTCCACAACGGTATATGCGCAAATACAACAACCGGTGTGCTGTCTTTCAATCCTTTTATGTCTTTCTCAAACCATTCAAGCTGATCATTCCCAAGCCGTCCCAGCCCGCCCGCTTTCATATTAACTACGTTAACTAAACCCATAAAATGAACACCGTGCAAATCAAAACTATACCACCCGTTTCCCATTGTCCCCTTGCCATACCGGTCAAGATATTGTTTCCCATCATCATTTAACACATCATGTTCTCCGGGTACATAAAAAATCTTTCCTGTTTTAGCCCCCTTCAATAACTGATCAAGTGTATCAAATTCATCTGCTTTTGATAAATGCGAAAGATCACCCGTATGTACAGTAAATTCGGGAGCATCAGGCATCCCGTTAATTTTTGTAATCGCGGCTTGTAATGTGGTTATAACATCCGGGTTCGCTTCTTTACTAAAGCCTATGTGACTATCGCTGATCTGCACAAAAGTAAAATCACTTTTAGGTATCTTTATTCCACTCTTAAGTTTACCTGTATTCATATCAACCAATTGGCTCATTCCGAAAGATTTAAGAACCCCTCCCTGCATTATCCAAAGCACACCCGTACCTGCCCATGCCATACATTTTAGAAATCCACGCCTGTCAATCCCATCTTTGTTCTCATCCTTATCAATATATATGCTCATACGTCCATCCTTGTTTATTATTCATATGATTTAATACCCTAATCTGAGTATCATCTAAAAATGAAATTAGATGGAACTAATCAACTGGAAAAAATGTTCCTCAATATTTGTGATTTATATAGCGGTAAGAAAACACCCCTTAAAATTATCGCGCTTCCTGAAATATATTGACTTTATTTTATTTAAGTAATCGGTTCGGCTTAATTTTTTTTATTATAATCTCTATCCCATAAGCGGCAAAAGGAATCAGCAGGATCTTAATCATTGTTTGATATCTTGGCAGAGTAAAAAAAACAGCGGCAATAATAGTGGAGTAGATAAAAAAGAGGTATATATATTCATATCTTCTCCGGGAAAAAGAAATAAAGAATCCATATATGAATAAAACTAATATTAAAATTGTGGGAGCGATATAAGTCCATAAATAACTCCGTGCATCCGATGTGTCAATTACCCATAAGTGATATATCTTCACAAACATATCCCGTATTGCTGGTCCCGGATTATTTTTAATAAAGATCAATGTATTCGTTAAATAGACCCTATTTAGATGTAATTCGAAGTTTTTATCTCTCTTTAAATCAATAATCTCTTTATTTGTTATTTCATTTCCCCATGACCCCAATCCTTCAGCATTATTCCCTCTGTAAAAATTTAATCCTCCACTGGTTGTCAGGGGAATAAATTCATGAAACACATTATAATTTCTAAAAGTCCATGGAATCAATGTTATGATCACAACAGACATAATTATCAATGATTGTACAAATTTCTTTTGGATAACAAAAGGGATCAATAACATTATTATTGCTAACAGGAACTCCGATCTGAAATAAATAAGCGCGCTTGCAATAAGACCAATAAATATTAACTTCTTGTTTTGTGGTTTATCATGGTATTCTTTGAACTGAAGAAGTAACAATATTATCAGAAAATGATAAATAACAGTGGGTGTATATGATGTTACAGCATATATAAATTCAGGGAGGAAGGAAATAATCACGACTGTTATTAACGCCGAAACATCTGAGAAATATTTCTTTGTATATATATAAATCAGGCAGATTGAGCCGATAGAAATTAGTACCTGAATTAGTAATATCAGAATATTCCTTGTTACTAAATCATTTGCCATCATAAAGGGCAAAAGAAAAGTAACATAACCGGGGGGCATATATGCGGATGGTAATATTTCAATTCCGGGAGAATATCTGTGCTCTAACTTATCTCCATTAAAATAAAAAAGGGAATAACCATTCCCGTGTATAATATTTTTTGCAATCTCCCCATATTCCCAGTAGTAATCTTTTTTGAGATCAGTAAATGAAAAGACAAAAATTATTCTTGCAATTAAAGCAAAAGCAATAATAATTATCACTTTTTTAGGAAAGTAGGTATTCAATCAGGTAGTTCTATTTATTAATATAAAAATAAGTAATAATAACCTACCTTGCTATTAACTCCTTCCATTCATCCAGCCCTAAAAAACTTCCCTCAACGTTCCCTTCCATTTCAAGAAACATTTTATAGGGAATAGTAAATGTTAAAATATTCTTGTCAACATGCTTCCTTGCTGCAAGGTCAAAGTAACCAATAATCGCACGGGGCAGCTCCTTTTCATCTTCCTGGTATGAGAATAAAACTGACTGGCATGCAGCACCCCAAGGAGCAATAACATTATCTCTTGACTCCCTTCCGTAATTTGAAAGCACCACCAAGGCGGATAACTGATCCGGATTAACAAAAAATACTATGCTTTTAGGCTTCTCATTTCCATCCACCCGATCCAATGGTTTGAATAAGACATATTCCTCCTTTACATTCCTCATAGGAAGACATTCCACAAACTTCTTTGCTAACTCAGGAGTTTTAATATAATGTTCCCCTTCCATAAGTTTTCGTGTTCTCCTTGTACCATCAACAGATTCCTTCTGCCCATTGGATAACAAGTGCTCGATCGGAAAACCTTCATACGTATTTCCGAAACCTAATCCTACGCCTCCTCCCACACAACCATATGTTTTCCTGTCAAAGAAAGCCGTCTTGCCCCTTGATGCGGATGCCGATAACATTGAGGCAACACATCCCCATATATTTTCTTTGAATTGAATTCCGTCAACTGGTTTATTGTCTGACAAAATCACCGCAACCGGATAACCTTTTAATTTCATGGTTTCCGCTATCTTGCTTTTCATATATCCTTTCCTAAAAAAAATACTAATTCAAACATACAAATTTCTTTCATTTTTATTTATCCCTTTCCTGCAAACCTTAGTGCATTCCGGTCGAATACATTCCTTAATCAATTTTCCTGCAATTTCTCTCCCCACACTACCGAACTTCATAAATTATCTAGTTTATTGTGCATTGTACTTTGTGTTTGAAAACTTTGAAGATTTGCAGTGGCAGAACCTAAAGGGGGATGCAAATAACTGCTTTTACAGTTGATACCAAATTGAGTGTGGTAAAGTGCACTAAAATGCGCTAAAATAGCCCAATGAGTCGTACAAGAGTGTTGTACAAGCCAATTGGAAAATATTAGTTAATATAACAAAAAGATGCTGCGGGTTCTGTATAGATGGGTATTAAAATGATAAAATTCGGCAGACAAAGAGGTGATGTATAGTTATAAAAAAACCCGAAGCACCAGACTCATCAAAGGTACTCCGGGTATTGGGTGTATAATGTCAGGATTTACTTTGGAGCATTATTTAAACCTGACTAGATGCACTATCTGATAACCATCTACTTAATCGATAAAGTAATCGATTAACTAATCACTTATAAATAACTTAATAATTTCATAAAGTCAAGTGTTTTTTTAGAAATTGTCCCAACTTGTGACCCCTGATGAAATAAGACTAACTGATTTTAGTCTTAAGGTTAATACGTATTAAACAATTACCCGTTAATCACTATTAGTGTGGCTCTCCTGCCCATAATCTCTTCCCTATTGAACGCTCAAGGTTATAGTAAGCAAGTATATTTTTGAATATTAGCTGCAGTTCTGATAATTTAGCTTCCGATAAATTTGTCTGTGCATCTAATAAATCAAGGTTCCTGAGTGTCCCATCCCTATATTGAATTTCTGAACGAGCCACAGATTTAGTTGCCTGTTCAATTTGCACATCTATGTTATTGAGCTGCATGTTTAATGAGGCTAAATCTGAAAGCGCTTTTGTAACATCAGCCTTTATAGTAATCTCAACATCATCATCGTGAGATCTAGTTGATAAAAGATTTGCATCTGCTTCCTGTTCAAGATAATCTGTTTTCGATCCATTATAAATCGGATACCTGAAACTCACAGCTGCTGCAAAATTACCTCTAATAACATCAATATTGGGGATAAAGCCATTCTTAAAACCATACATGAAATTGAAATTGAAACTCGGCATATCATTCTTCTGCGCATTTAGTTTCTGAAGACTAGCGGTAATTTCATTATCATGTGCAATTTTCAGATCGCTTCTCTCTTTCACTGCAATCTGAATTAAGGAATCTGTATTATAGTTCATTTGGGGAATATTAAAATTTCCTGTTACATCTATTCTGGCATCAGGTGCCATTCCCATAAGAGTTCTTAACTGAATTTCCTGTTTCTTAGTATCATTCTCTATATCAATTTTCTGATTTAGAACTGTGCTTATTTTTACATTGGTAGTAAGCGTATCAAAATCTGTTGCCGAACCGCTTTTTACTTTGGCTACTGTATTCTGCAAGTGTATATTCAAATTGCTTAGCTGTTCATCTTTCAATTTAAGACTTTCTTTCAGAAAAAGGATGGAATAGTATGCTTGTATAGCTTGGTAAGCAAGATTGGTTTTTGCCATTTCTACATTATCAAGAGCTGCGTTTCTATTAGAACTGACGAGGTCTATTTGAGCATCCCTTTTCCCGAAATCATAAACTGTATATTCCAAACCGATATGTGCATCATAGTTATTCTCAGGATATAACTGGGCGGATAAGGTACCGAATTGAAAAACCTGCACTGGTCCAAGTCTGGCATAAGAAAGATCCGCATCAATAGAGGGTAGAAAATTACTTTTTAGCTGGCTTACCCTCGCATCTACAATATCCGCCTGCTTGGTTAATTGTAATATTAAAGGATATCTTTGAACAGTAAACTGAACGGCTTTATTAAGATCAATCGGTATTCCATTGTTTTGCGGATAAATGACTATCCCATTGATCATTAAAAAAAGTATAATAAGATTTTTGATTTTCATTTATGTAATCCCTTGTCTATTCCATGATTGCAACATGTTCAACGTTTTTTTTCTTTTTTGTCCTTAATAGCAGTATTGGTAGCAGGCATAATAGAGTTATTGCACCTGCAAGATAAAAGTCATCATTAATTGCCTGAACAAATGCCTGTCCTGTAATATGCTGACCTATTAATGCTTTAGCTTTTGCAGTTACAGCACTTCCGTTTCCTCCTGTTGTCTGCTGTACAAAATTTTGCATTTGATATTGAATATTCCTGTATGCTGCTGAATACTGATTTACAACTTCTCCATTAACTGCTGTATGATAAAGCATTCTCCTTGTCAACATGGTTCCGAAAATCGCTACACCAAAGCTTCCGCCAATCTGCCTTATCACATTAAATAATCCGGATGCCTGCGCCATTTTTACCCTTGGTATTTTCATTAAGGCTATTGTACTTAAAGGAGTAAACAGCATTCCCATTCCCAATCCCCTTACATATAATGCCCCCATAATTTGTGCATGCTCACTAAAAAGAGAAAGGTTACTCTGAAGGAATAATCCGATGGCAAGTAGAACTACACCCAGAAATGCAGGTACTTTCGGATTTATTTTATCTGACATAATTCCAGAAATAGGTGACATAATCGCCTGTAAAACTCCCACCGGGAAAAATACAAGTCCAGACTGCAGAGCAGTATAATTAAGTGAACTTTGCAAAAATAAGGGAAGCAGAAATGTGCTTCCGAATAATCCCATTCCAAATATGAATAATATTCCGTTTGTAACTGAGAAATTAAAATCTTTTAACAGACTAAGTTCAATTAGCGGATGCTTTATTGATAAATCTGTAGCCAGAAAGACGACAAGACCAATTATTGAAAGCCCAAAACATGTTAGGATGAAATCTGAACTCCATCCATTCGTATTCCAGGATGAATTCCCGTTGGATAAAGCAAGAAGTAAAAATGTCAGAAATACA
The DNA here is from genome assembly GCA_031292435.1 of Ignavibacteriaceae bacterium. GTDB lineage: Bacteria > Bacteroidota > Ignavibacteria > Ignavibacteriales > Ignavibacteriaceae > Fen-1301. Next base: position 2,731 of record JARLHD010000025.1, on the reverse strand, counting down.
GACATTGAAATAAAACCTACAAAATCAAAGGAGCGTGCTTTTTCAGTTTTATATTCACGCTGGATTAAGTATGTAGCTGCCATCGCAACAATTCCAACAGGTACATTTACATCAAAGATCGACTGCCAACTAAAATTGTCAACCAGGTACCCGCCTACCATTGGTCCTAAGGAAACTGAAGCTGCTGCCGCTATTCCCCAGAACCCTAAAGCTATACCTCTTTTTTCAGGTGGAAATTCCCTGGTAATAATAGCCATTCCTACAGGCATTAGGAATCCGGCTCCCGCTCCTTGCACAAGTCTGAAACCTATAAGAGCATCCTCGCTCCATGATAAACTGCAAAGAAATGATCCTAACGTAAATAGAAACAAAGCAAAGAAGTATGTCCTCTTATATCCAAAATGATCTGCCACCCAACCTGATGTAGGAAGCATAACAGCAAATACCAAAAGATAGGCAGTAAGTACCCATTCAATCTTATCAACACTTGTTCCAAATGATGTCATCATTTTATTTAATGCTACATTTACTACGGTTGCATCAAGCACCGCCATAAACGTTCCTACCATTATATTGGCAAGTACCCACCATTTATATGATGAGTGTTCATGATGAAGTGATGGAATATTACCTATTAATTTATTTCTTACCTCTTTAGCCATTCCTAATTCTTTTCCTTGACTCTTACTTCAACTGACATACCCGGCAGCATGTCTGCATTAAAATCCGCTTTATCAATTGATATTTTAACGGGAATCCTCTGTGTAACTTTAGTAAAATTACCAGAGGCATTATTAGGCGGAATAAGTGAAAATTGCGATGCTGTATTTGATCCGATCTGGATTACCTTGCCTGAAAATTTCCGTCCAGGATATGCATCAATAGATATCTCAACCTGGACACCTAATCCAATCCTGCCTATTAGTGTTTCTTCAAGCTGGGCAGTTACCCATATATTCTTCATGTCAAATATGGTAAATATCGGCTGCCCCGGTTGAACCACATCTCCTTCAAGTATCCATTTCTTAGCTATTACACCGCCAATCGGGGAATAAATAACACTGTTTCTTAATTGTGCCTTAACTACCTCTTGCTGGGCTAAATACATACCGGGTTTTGTTAATGAAATATTAAATTCAGCTTGTGCGGCGTCAAGAGCGTTTGTTGAATGATCATACTGTTCTTTTGTAATTATATTATCCCGGTATTGATTTTGTGCCCTATCATAATCGTCTTTGGCTTTTTCAAGATTAACTTGAGCAAGAGTAATGCTTTCTTTCGCATTCAGAACAGCAGCGATATATTGTTGCTCTTGGGCTTTAAGATCTGACGTATCTAGTGCAGCAAGTATTTGACCTGTCCTTAATGTATCTCCCTCGTCAGATTTTAGGCTTATTACCCTGCCCGGTATTTTAGAGCTTATAGTAGCTTTATCTGCATCTATAAATGCATCATCCGTAGAGACATATCCCTTTTGACCTAAATACCAATACCAGGCAATAGCCCCTATAATAATAATTATAAACAAGGGGATAAGAATCCTTTTTTTCCTGTATAAAGGAACCGATTCAATATTTTCATCCTCATTCATAGTCTCAATTGTTTTCCCGATTTCATCAGCCAATATGATATTACTCCTTTTTGTATACCTATTTACTTTGAATTATTTTAATAAACACATCAATAGTCATCATCATTTCACGTCGAAGTTCACGGTAAATCTTTGTGTCCACTTCACCACTGGTTAATGATTTTATGCTCCTCAGTCTTAACCCGTGTAAAAGATGCATTAGTAGATTCGCATAACCTTTTGGTATGCTTGAAATGAATTCTCCTCTTCTCTTCCCTTCTTCAATTATCTTGTTAACAATACCAATTTCTTTTTCATTAAATGATTCGTACATCTTTAGAAAAATAGCATGCCTGTCACGCACAGCATTAAATGCCAGTGTTCCTAGGTTTACAAGATCCTGAATAAATTTAAGCCTTTCCTCAACATACATCCTTAATTTTTTCTCTGCGCTGTCTTGTTTCGCTAATAATGAAACAGCTTTTTTTATAAACTCGTTCTGTTCATGTAGAATTACAGTCTGAAACAGGTTTTCTTTTGTAGGAAAATAATAATACAATGACGCCTTCCCCATCTCAACTTCTGTTGAAATATCTTCCATAGTAGTCTTCGAAAATCCGTAATGTGCAAATACTTTTCTTGCAGCAAGTATTATCTGTTCTTCCCTTTCCTTGGATAATGATTCATTCATTTTTTCGACTGTTTTACTTGAATGTTCGAAAATTACAAAATAATTATGTCTTTAGCAAAGCATCTATGGCCTAAAATATTCGGCAAACCAGGAGAAAGAATTAAGTAAGTGTCTTTATATCTTCTATTTTATCAATATAGTGTGGTGTATACGAAAGGTCAAGGACTGCAATGAATCTGCCCGACAGCCTGTTCTTCGCCCGTTAAAGACTAGTGCTTTTTCGAAAAAGATTTAATTTTCCTCTGAAAATTAAAATTGAAGTTTTGAGAAAAAATAAATTAAATTACTTCTTCCGGTTATGGCAGTCACTGCAAATGCTGGTTTTCCAGGCATCGCCAATATCAATGGGATGTTTATATTCAACACCACTTAAGGATATTTGAGCCGGTTGTCCTTCAAATTGCTGTGCTAATAATGTATGGCAGATGTTACATTCTTTTGACAATACTTTCCCATCGCTGCTCACATGT
>JARLHD010000250.1 GCA_031292435.1 Ignavibacteriaceae bacterium | reverse complement strand
TTTTTTTAGCCGATTATCTTCGGCGGTTTATAAGCATGCTGTACATAATGAATCTCTGGTTGATTTTGATAGCGTAGCGCATAATTCTTCAGATCCTGCTCATTTGGGTTCAGATTATCATGACCTTCCTTCACCCACCGCATCACAAGTATAGAATTTCAGCATAATATTGTCTTAATATTTTATTGATATATTATTCACATGTAGCCCGGATTTTCGTAACGTTAAATCGGGGTTACATACCTTAAAATAATATTAGTTCGGTATATATTAATGCCAAAAAATCAAAATCTACTCACTACAGAATCACGCATTATTGAAAAAACTATCATTGCTAATCATGCTGATGAACACAGTGTTGATATACTGAATGAAGAAATAAATGAAGGTGATGAAGATATTCCAAAACCTGATTTTAAGGCACGATTTTTTTCATGGTTTAAACCTTCTAATTTGCCATTACGTTTATCAGATACCGCAGCATTTTCCATTCTTTACGATACTGTCACTTCAATACTTTGTGTGTCAACAGAAGTCAATACACTTTTATCCAAAGGAATTCCTGCTATTATAAATGGCTCGTTTTCAATTGCTCCCACCTTATTGCCATTTTTACCTAACACAATTAATTTAGTTTACAAAATGGATGATAGCAAAGAAGAGGAGAGTGAATCAGATAAGCTAGAGAAAAAGTTTGAGCGTATGCAAGATGCACTGAATCATTTAATAAGTGCTGAAAATGAAAATATAAATGAATTACAAATTAAATTTAATGAGATACAGCGTTTCACTAAAAAACTATTAACTGATTTGAGAGAATATAAAGAAGGCGGGAAATCTGGTTTGTATGACAACTTTATTAATACTATTTATTTGCTCACACGTGCAGTAGGCGGAGCGTTAATTATTTTAAAAGCTTGTAATGCAGAAAGTGAAGAGACGAATAATCGTATAGATGAAATTAATAAATGGTTGAGTGTAGTATCTAACACAGCCTATCTCGCTTACATGTTTGCGCACTACATTCCTAAACCCAATTGCTTTGCTTTTTTTAAAAAGAAAAAGTCAGAAGAAATCATTTTAAAAGAAAATATTATTAATAATACTGAAAATTTAGCTACCGATACTAACGGATTACATTCATCACTCTTAAAAAATGAAATTTAATTATTCATACCGTACTTAAGTATGAGTTAAGGCTTAGCTTTGAAGTTGAAAGTTCTTCTGAGGCTTCATCTTTTCTCTCATATGGTTTTTTATCATCAGCACTTGCTTGTTATCTTCCTCTTGCATATGCACCTCCTCATTAAGAATTGTATAAAGATACACTACTTTGAATATTCTG
>JARLHD010000249.1 GCA_031292435.1 Ignavibacteriaceae bacterium | reverse complement strand
TCAAAATAATACTCATTATAATTTCCTCAGGATGCTGGAAGATATGTATTCTCTCCCATATAGCGGAGCCAGCTCTGCTGTTGTACCAATAGATTACTGTTGGCAAAGTGCTTTGCCTGTTGAACTATCTTCATTTACCGCACAATATTTAGGGAAGGTAATTAACCTTAAATGGGAAACAAAGACTGAAATTAATTTAGATAATTATACTATTGAACGTTCGTCTGATAATAAAAACTTTCAGATGGCTGGTGAAGTTAAGGCAAAAGGAAATAGTGTAACACCCTTATTGTATACATTCAATGATACAGAAATTGAACCGGGTACATATTATTACAGGTTAAAAATGATCGACATGGACGGCACTTATAAATACAGTAATTTGATGGAAGTACATGTTGATGTTCCCGAAACCTGGTCATTGAACCAGAATTATCCGAATCCATTTAATCCTTCTACGGTTATTACTTATTCGGTTGCTAATGAAAGCAGGATAAGCTTGAATATATATAATGCATTGGGTGAAAAAGTCAGCGGGCTTAATGAAGGAATGAAGGCACCCGGATATTATCAGGTAAATTTTAATGGGGCAGGATTACCCAGTGGTATATATTTTTACAGGCTGAATGTTCTTTCCCCTGATGGGAAGGAATACTTGAGCTCACTTAAAAAAATGATTTTACTCAAATGAAAATCCTCTTAATCACTGAAGATGATTATTTATCATTTCCAGTAGAGATGCTTTGGTAATGCAGCACTGACTTACAAACGTAACGATTAAATATTATATGTTCAACTTTTCTTTTTAATTATTAACAGGTTGAGATTCTGCCTGAAATTCCTTTGTATTAAGTGACTTCATTTTAAACATTAAAACAATAATAACAATTACTGTTGCTGTCACTATTAATCCGCCTTCCAATCCAAACTTCCCTCCTATAAATAATGTTGGACCATCAACCACAAACATTTTCCAACGCGCTCCCAAATCACTTATCCCGCTTTCAGATAAACCAAGTAGGGGACCTATTAACACATCCCATGTATAATGAATAAATATTGGAAACCATAAACTTCCGGTTATGTAATATGCCAGGCAAAATAAAAACCCGGCTGCAAATACATTTACTGCCGGTAGCCATTCTCCATGATATGCTCCTGCATGGTATCCGGCAAATAATATGGAGGACACGATGAGTGCTGCCAAAACATTTGACTCACGGCGGATTGTCTGAAATATAAATCCGCAAAGAAGGAGTTCTTGTGCTATGACATTAAAAAACATTGAAATCGCTGCACCTAAAAAAACCGACCACATAAATCCAATTGGTTGTAGGATTGATCCCCAGCCAAATACCAATGCGATGCCTAATGATCCTCCGAGCCAGAGAAGACCAATTGCAGAACCGGTTATAAAATATTTTAGGATGTGGTTAAATCCCAGCCCGATTGTTCGGAATCGACGTTGGTCAAGAAATCTTGTCATTAACCAGGTGGCTGTTAAAATAGTTACTAAACTTAAACCGTCGCCGCATAACCTTGCTCCTACAGGGGGCAGTTTTTTCCATTTATCGAGTATTGAGCCTAGTGGTACAACAAAGGGAACTAATAATAATCCCCATGTTAAAAAAAATAAAATGCATCGCCACAATATTTTCCATATTGTAAGGATGCGTAAAAGTATTCTTGAACTCATATTTAACTATTTTAATAGGGATTTTCTATTTATCAATTATCAAAACCATCCATCTTAAAACCTTATTATAATTGCCTTATCATATGTCTTTACCGACATATTTTATCAATAAAACAGTTTTAGTTTACAATATAAAAAATATTTTATAAAATTATACATGATTTATTCTCTATTTATCTAAGGAGATAGAAATGGAATCAAATAAATACCAGTCTCTTGTTACCCATTTGTTATCACTCGCTAAAGTTCAGGTCAATGGTAATAATCCCTGGGATATAAAAGTATCCAATGATAGGTTTTATAAACGCGCTGTTACTGAAGTTGAGTTGGGGTTGGGTGAATCTTATATGGATGGTTGGTGGGATGTTGAAAATCTGGATGAAATGATTTTCAGAATTATCCGTGCGGATTTGCAGAATAAAGTTAAACACAATCTTAAAGTCGCACTCCAGCTCTCAGGGTTTTACTTCATTAATATGCAGGCAAGAAGAAGATCATTCATAATCGGTCAGAAACATTATGATCTCGGGAATGAGCTTTTTCAATCTATGCTTGATAAAAGGATGAATTATAGTTGTGCCTATTGGAAAAATGCTGCATCCCTGGATGAGGCACAGGAAAATAAACTTGAGTTAATTTGCAGAAAACTCCACCTCCGGTCTGGTATGAAAATTCTTGATATCGGATGCGGCTGGGGCGCATTCGGGAAATATGCTGCAGAAAAATATGGTGTTGAAGTCACTGGTATTACTGTTTCAAAAGAACAGGTAAAACTTGGTAAAGAAATGTGTAAAGGTCTTCCTGTTGAATTTAAATTGCAGGATTATCGCGATATAAATGGAAAATATGATAGAATCGTTTCTGTCGGAATGATTGAACATGTCGGATATAGAAATTATAAGGAATATTTTAAGATAGCTGAAAAGAGTCTGAATAATGATGGCTTATTTTTGCTCCATACTATAGGCGAAGTTCAGTCAGTTAATAAAACAGATGCATGGACCCATAAATATATCTTTCCGAATGGCATGCTTCCGTCAATCGCTCAATTGGCAAAAGCAGTAGAAGGTGTATTCGTAATAGAGGATTTACATAATTTCGGTGCAGATTATGACAAAACGCTGATGGCCTGGTATAATAATTTTAGTGATAGTTGGAAAAATATTAGCTCCAAATACAATGATCGTTTTTATAATATGTGGAAATATTTTTTACTCTCAAGCGCAGGTGCCTTCAGAGCAAGAAGTAAAAATCAGCTTTGGCAGATTGTTCTTTCAAAGAATGGAATATTAAATGGTTATTGTTCTGTTCGATGAATATCTCCATCTTGGTGATTTTTCTCACTAGCTATAAGCTATTGTTAAATATTTAGTTATAATCTGTTTAATTTAATTTATATGCGATATCAACATTTTTATTAAATAATTAGGTGCATTATGAACGAATATAAAGTTAAAATTATCAGTACAGAATATGTTACTCATGATGTAAAATCCTTAAAGTTTGAAAAACCTGCTGGGTTCAGTTTTACACCTGGCCAGGCAGCAGATGTTTCGATCAATAAGCCTGATTTTGTAAACGAAAAACGTCCGTTTACCTTCACGGCTTTGAATTCCTGGGATCATCTTGAGTTCACAATTAAAATTTATACCGATCATAATGGCGTTACTAAACAAATTGCGCAACTTAAATCTGGTGATGAACTTATTATAAGCGAACCTTGGGGAGCAATCTCTTATAAAGGTGAAGGTACTTTCATCGCCGGTGGGGCAGGGGTAACCCCCTTTATTGCTATACTTCGAAACCTTAAGTCCGGGAATGAATTAGGCAGTAACAGACTTATCTTTGCTAATAAAACTAAAGCCGATATAATCCGTAAAGAGGAATTTGAAAAAATACTGGGCAGGAATTTTATAAATATTTTATCTAATGAAAAAGTCGATGGCTATGGCTATGGTACTATAACAGAAGATTTTCTTAAATCTAAAGTTGATGATTTTAATAATATATTCTACCTTTGTGGTCCTCCCCCAATGATGGATGCAATTGAATTAATCCTCGGTAATTTAGGAGTTAAAAGCAGCTCAATAGTTAAAGAAGATTTTTAACTAATAAGGTACTTCTTTACAAAAGTTGCAGGTGGATCATTGCCCATTCAGGCAATGATCCCACCCTGACATCCAGATCCGATTCCCGTACAAACGATGCGCTTGAAATCAGATCTCGGTTTCTATTCTTGAGTATATTACTCAAATAAATACTTATCAAATTTATACCGCTATACGGTTCGCCATTGTCTCTTTTATATATGCGTTCTGATCATGGAATATTGCCCCATCAGGAAGTGCATCCCACAATGGACCCAGATCATTTCTAATCATATCTAAATAAAATGGTGGAAGTTCTTTAGTTTCTTGCTCAAAGTATCGCCTGAATTGAATATCAGAATTTAGATTCTTTAAGATTCTTTTGTTATATGCAATCCTGCCAAAACCTTCTTCGGATATCGCCCTTACTACATTCATCCAGCGGGGTATAAAGGCATTTGTTGCTATTAATCTTCTTAATATTGCTCCCCATGAAAATGTGTGTTCACCAAGGCTAATTACATGTGAATAAAATTCCGGCCATGAATAATTCTTCGGCTTAATATTCATTGAATGATTATTATCTAAAAAATGAAATGGAAATGGAATTACACGGTTAAGTTCTTGATATTCCAAATTGAGGGGTGCAGCTTGTCCGAAAGATGTCAATAATGAATATCCTGGGAATGCACCTGGAGTTAGATCAACGAATTTTTTTGTTAGCTCAAATGGTTCCTCACCTTCGTCTGAGTCAAGTCCAAGAACAAAATTTGTTTGAACATATGGAACATATCTTAGTATCATATTTACCTGTTCCGCAACAAGATTAACTTTATCAATTCCCGTATTGCTCCCTGTTTTTGATTTATTACCAAGATCAAACCACGATTCTATTCCCGGCAGAAGTGCCCCGAATCCATTTCTTTTCAGTCGTTTCATATGTGGTTCTGATAGTAAGGATAGGCTGCTCTCTGCAATGAAATCAATACTGTTTTCAGGGATAGCCTCCTCAATTGCATCCATATATTCATCAAACCGGACTCCAAAATTAGGATCGTGCCAACCCACTAAAGGGCGTTTATATTTTGTAAGAAGAAACGTTAAATCTTCCTTCAAAACTTCAAAGTCAAGAGGTTGATATGCCACTGTTGAATCGATACAGAAAGGACAGGTATATGGACAGCCTAAACTGCCAAGCATTGGAACCATTTTTATTAAAGGAGCTTTCTTAAGAGTAGGCTCAATAAATTTCCATCGTTCCCTTACCCCCGGAAGCTGTAATGGCTGCCTTTGAGTGGACAGATGATAACCTGTCGGTCTGTGAGGCGAACAATCCTCTAAAATTTCATGTATGATACTTTTATCTGTAAATCCGACCACGTAATCAAAATATTTAACAGCATCTTGTGGGTAGCACCGTGCATGAGGTCCTCCTAAAACTGTTATAGCCCCTCGTGACCGCAAAAGGTTGCTTAATGCGTATGCTGTTAATGCCGCCTCTGTAAATGCACAAATAAATATTATATCAGCATTTTGAGGAAGTTCCTCTACAAGGTTTTCTTTACCTGTATAACAAATATATGTAACTTCATGCCCCGCCTCTTCACACCAAACTCCCACTATTTGAGGCATAATACTCGCAAAATTTGCGTTCATTATTCGTGCAAATAATTTCTTGTTTGGTTTCTTTGAAACAAGATCTATTATTCCAACTTGACGTTTGCATTTCATTTCGACACCTTTCTCATCGTTATAATCATCTTAAAACCACAAATCGAATCTGGAATTTGGAATAGTTTTACTGTCCAACTTTATATTCCAACAAACTATAGAAAAGATATTCTAATAGATATACCTCATAAGGATGAAAAAGGGATTAATTCTAAAGATTTAGAAATATTAGCCGGATTGAACCACTTATATCGGCTGGTTTTGACTAATCATTTACCATGGAAATACTTTTGGTAATTGTTTTAAGAGCTTGATCAGTATAAGAATAGTTCGCTATTTCCAGACGGGTATGCAATGCAAGTTTTTCCATAATATTATGGATATGACTCTTTACAGTGTAGGTCGATATCTTGATTTTTTGGCCAATTTCTTTATTGCTCATTCCATTACCAAGAAGTTGGATAACCTCCCTCTCCCGCTTTGTCATCAATATAGCCTCTTTTAACCTTGGCTTGCCCTCCCTTACTGCATGATCAACGATCTGGGAAAAAAGAGAATCAACTAATAAAGGTGGAAGAACAGTCGACCCCTCCGATACTGACCGAATTGTGATAAGAAAATCATTCAGCGATGCATCCTTTAGAATAAATCCATTTGCTCCTGCTTTTACATACTGAAGAATATCAGCTTGAACAGGTGCAAGATCCATAACAATTATTTTTGCCTGGGGAAATTCTTTTTTTACTATTTCGACTACGTGTAAACTGTTCTGACTTCGTAATCCCAAATCTAAAAGGACCACATTTGGTTTTAATTCTTGGATCTTTGAGAGTGAGTTCTTGCCATCTCCTGATGCAGCAATAATAACAATATCTTTATGAGTTTTTAGAATTGAAAAAATACCGTCTCGGAGAAGTCGGTTATCCTCAATAAGTAGCAATCTGATTTTTTTCATATTCAAATCTTAATAATGACTGTTATTAAATTACTTCAATGTAAGATGTAATTTCAATCGCTCAAAGGGATGAAAAAGGAACTAATTCTTTTGGGTGAATGTTGATTTCGTTTTATTCCTAACCGGGATTAATTAAAAGAAGCGGCGATAAAGCCGCTTCTGTAAAGAGTAGGTATTAAGTTAAAATAACATCTATTGATTATTTTTAGAGATCACTTTTATCTCAACTCTTCTATTCATTGATCTGCCTTCGGGAGTATCGTTAGTAGCTATTGGATTTGCTTTACCATATCCTACTACTTTCAATTTGCTGCTTTTAATCCCTTTACTAACCAGATAGTCAACAACTGCCTGAGCTCTTCTTTGTGAAAGTTTTATATTATAATTAACTGAACCGATTCCATCTGTATATCCGCCGATTTCCCATCTGTATTCATGATGTTTTTCCATAGTACTTACAAGACTGTCAAGAACAGGATATGCATTAGGAAGTAAAACTGATTTATTAAATTCAAAATTAGCATCTCCGTTAAGTACAACTGATTCTATTTCTTTAGGCTGTACTATTATAACTGTTTTCTTTATAGGGCATCCATCTGCATCTACCTGAACACCTAATGGAGTATTTGGGCATTTGTCTAAATAATCCGGAACACCGTCTCCGTCTGAATCAAGAGGACAGCCTGCTGCATCTACTTTAACTCCGGTAGGTGTATTTGGACATTTGTCTAGATAATCGGGAACTCCATCGCCGTCTGCATCAAGAGGACAACCTTCTGCATCTACCTTAACTCCTGTTGGTGTATTTGGACATTTATCTAGATAATCAGGAATACCATCACCGTCTGAATCAAGTGGACATCCAAACTCATCAACTTTAACTCCTAATGGAGTATTTGGGCACATATCCCTGGAATCGGGAACTCCATCACCATCCGAATCTTTTAGCCTGCCGAAATAATAAGAAATACCTAAATTAGCAGTGTACAACATATCATTACTATTGCCAGCTTTTACATTATCCAGATAATCTTTTTTACCTTCAATTATACCTCCGGTTAAATCAATGCTCATGTTTTTGGTAAGCATAAACCTGGCACCTATATCCCCATTAAAAGCCAACATATATCTTGAATATGAGCCGGTTGAATTAAATGGCAGTATATTACCATTTCCATCTTTCGCTGTGAACCAGATATTCGAAATACCAAAATCCACACGTGGATAAATGATGTCACCTATTGAGATAGTATAAAAAATACCTCCTCCCAGAAGATCCAATTTTGTTTCGAAACGGTCTGTCAAGTTAGCTGGTATAATCGCTGGAGCACCTCTCCCGGCAATAAATCCTGTTTGTCCGAAAATATCAAATCCAATATTGCCTTTGGCAGAAGATGGAAGATAATATTCGAGTGACCCCTTAATATTATAATCTATTTTGCTTTTGGTATAATCTGTCATTCCAAATGTTGCTCCCCCTTCAACTGTAACTCCGAATACGTTTGACATTGTATTTAGTAATGAAGGATGTATTGTCTCCTGGGCCATATTAAACTGACCAAAGCCCATTAGAATCAATAGTAACAATGTATATAGTTTCATTTTAGGTTCCTTTTTTGATAATAAATTAGTTGCGCTTATTTTTTAATTAAAGAAAGTTTTATGATAATTAAGTATTCGTTAATTAACTGTTAACAAATTACTCAAAAGTTATATGGGAGTATATCGGACAAAGGGATGAAAAAGGAACTACATCCTTTGTCATGTTAAAACCCCCATAACAGCCAGCTGCTTTTCGCTTTCTTCATAAGTAGCTTGAACCCTTCCGACCCTTCTTTCAAATTAACAAAGGTCGAATCAAAATTATTAGCAAAACTTATTTTTGTGTCATCCATAAGGTTCTTTAATCCAAATAAGCCTTGTTTTAGATTAACTATGGAAGAATCAAAGTTCTGCGCTAACGAATGATCCATTAATAATCTCCCTATTGTTCCTTTTCCTGACTGTATGTTACCCGTAATTGAAGACAAATTAGAAGTTATATTTGATGAATTATCTATTGTCTTTTTTAATGACAACATTATATCGTCCATATTAATAGGTTGAACTGTCCCGACAATATCATTGTTTTCTATTTCTCTTTTCCCCCCTGTTCCGGGGTTAATAATCAAAATTTTATTTCCCATAAGTCCTTCCGAACCAATACTTGCTAAAGCGTCCTTTTTAATAAATATTCTTGTGCTTTCTTCAATTAAGACGTCCACTCTGACAGATGTATCACTGACTATGCTTATATTATTTACAGTACCTACGTCTATCCCCGAGAATCGTACATTACTTCCAACCTGAAGTCCGGCAACATCCCTGAAGATTCCACTGATTCGAAATGTTCCTCTGAATAACTGTTGTCTTTCACCGACAAAGTATATTCCAAAAATAAAAACTAAAACTCCAAGGGATATAAATATTCCAAGTTTGATTTTATTACTAATGCTCTTTTTCATATGTTCCGCTCTTATAATTTGCCTATTCTATTATTCAAAAAAAGATTTTATCCATTCATCTTCCGAATTCTTAAGATCGGAATAGGTACCTTCAGCGGCACATATACCATCTTTTATTACTATAATTCTGTCTGCTGTCAGTCTTGTGCAATTAATATCATGGGTAATTATGATGGAAGAAGTATTGTATTTTTTTTGTACCGTCAGGATTAAATTACTTATCTCTTTTGATGTAATTGGATCCAGACCGGTTGTAGGTTCATCATAAAGCATGATCTCAGGCCTTAAAATCAGCGTCCGTGCTAAACCTAACCTTTTTCGCATTCCGCCGGAAAGTTCTGAAGGGGATAAATCAATTGTTTCAATAAGTCCAACATCTAGTAAAGCTTCTTTTACCATTGACTCTAATTTTTCTTTTGATATTGAATCTTGTTGTCTTTTTAATGGGAATTCAAGATTTTCCCTAACTGTCATAGAATCATACAATGCTCCGCTTTGAAAAAGAAATCCTATTTTCTTGTGTATTCCCGTTAACTCCTTTTCATTGAGTTTAGAAATATCCTTTCCAAGAATATCAAGCTGACCGGAGTCAGGAACATCTAATCCTGCAATACATTTTATGAGTACTGATTTACCTGTTCCCGATTTACCAAGTATGACAAGATTCTCACCTTTATTCAGTAGTAAATTAATATCTTCTAGCACTTTATTTCCGCCAAACGATTTCTTTATATGAGCCATCTTAATTACAATCAGGTTATCTGGTCTTAGATCGGTTTCGATTATTGCGGATGTTGAGCTGGGTGTCATTATATTATTTAATTTTGAAAGAAACTGGTTATTTGAACGGCTATCATATCAATTATAAAAACCATTAGAGATCCAAATACAACGGAGGAATTAGCTGCCTTTCCAACACCCTCTGTTCCCTTAAATGAAGTATATCCTTTGTAACATCCTATTATTCCAATTGCAAAACCAAAGAAAAATGTTTTAATAAAAGCAGGGAACATATCTATAAACTCGAGAGTTTGAAATATCTGGGAAAAGAATAAATAAGGACTTACATTTCCTTTTATATTAACTCCGACAAATGATCCCAATAATCCAATAATATCAGCAAAGACAACTAATACTGGAAGCATAAATGTTGCAGAAAGGACCCTGGTAACGACAAGATATTTAAAAGGATTAGTGCAGGATACCTGCATTGCATCAATTTGTTCGGTCACATTCAGCGATGCGATTTCAGCACCTATTCCTGATCCAACCTTTCCTGCAAATATTAATGCGGTAATTACCGGAACTATTTCACGTATTATTGATACCGCTACCATTGCAGGAAGCCATGATTCCGCCCCAAATTTTGCTAACGTTGGTCTTGATTGAATAGTCAGAACTAGTCCGATTATAAAACCGGTTATAGCTACTAATGGAAGTGATCTGTAACCGATTAGAAATGATTGCTTCATCAGTTCATTAAATTCATAGGGTGGTTTGAAAAGTTCTTTGAAAAAGCGCAGAGTAAAAATTGTAAGAGAAGTTACTTCAACAAAGAAATTATTAATTACAGAATGTGTAATCTTATCTTCAAATATTTCGGGAATAATTACATCACCCGGGTCATCATTTGAGGACGGCTTCAAATTTATATTTTCCATTTCAGTCAGAAGAATAGAGTTGTTCCTAATTCCTTATTTGTACTGGTTATGATAAGTAGAAATGGACTTTGCCACTATAAGGCGAAAGGATGAAAAAGGGTCTACATCTTTAGGATTACCTGTCTATCACTTGAACTGAAAGTATATCAAGGCAATACCGGCTACGGTCATTAAAACCAATGTTAATGATCCCAGAATATTTGACCATCTTTTATTTGTAAATTTCCCCATAACAGTTTTATTATTACAAATGTGTATTATTATAGCAATCATAACCGGAGCTGTTAATCCATACAATATTGCCGTATAAATAAGTGCTTTGATCGGACTTATATGTAAAAAATCTAAAGATAATCCCACAAGAAGTGATATGATCAGTGTTATATAAAAACCTTTTGCCTCATGAAACTTTTTATCAAGTCCTTCCTTCCAGTTAAAAGTTTCTGCTAAAATATATGAAAGCGATCCGGCTAATACCGGTATTGCTAAAAATCCGGTACCGATTACACCTGCTGCAAAAATTAAATATGTAAGCTTGCCTGTTAATGGCTCCAATGCTTTGGCAGCTTGACCAACAGTATTAATTTGTCTGATACCCGCCTTATACAGCACAGCCCCGGTGGTAAGCATTATAAAAAACATTACCAAATTTGAAAATAACATGCCAAAATCGACATCCATTTTCATGTTATCTAAAACTCGTTTATTTATGATTATAGTCTTATGGCTGTGTGAAAGATCTTCAGCTTCCATTGTTGCTTGCCAGAAAAATAGATAAGGTGAAATAGTAGTCCCTAAAATAGCAACAAGTATTCCCCAGAATGCTTTATTAAGATGTATAGTCGGAATAAATGTACTCCTCAAGACATTTATCCAGTCAGCATGCACAAGGAATGGCACAATTATGTATAATAGTAATGAAAGACATAGCCATTTTAGAATAGCAGCAAACTTCTGATATGGAAACTTGATAATAAAAAAAATAAGTATAGCAGTAATAAATATGCTAAATGTAAAAGTTGGAATTTGGGGAAAGAGTAAATTAGTAACTGCACCCATCCCCTGGATGTCAGCCCCAATGTTAAGAATAATTGCAGGAAAGCTAACCCCTGCCACTATATATAAAATACTCTTTGGATATCTCTTTTTAAGCGTCCCTGTCAATCCCTCCTTAGTAACCATACCGATCCTTGCACACATCTCCTGCACCGATGCCATAAGAGGAAACGTTATTACTGCTGTCCAGAGTGTTGCAAAACCAAACCCCGCACCTGCCTGCGAATAAGTTGCTATCCCTGACGGGTCATCATCACTCGCCCCTGTTATTAGCCCAGGTCCAAGTATACGCCAGTATTTTTTAATTTTCGCTGAAAGCTGTGTCGATTTATTCATTTCCGGAACAATATTTTGATATTGTAACTCTACCGATTAATATCCATATTCCATTGCATAGATATCCCCGTTGCCTCAGGATTAGAAAATAAACCTAATGTCATTTTTCCGTCATCAATTCTATGAAATTCCGGCACTAATATGCCGCATAATGCTCCTACTCCAAAACCAACCATTATGTCGGTAGGGAAGTGCGCCAATGCTCTCAATCTGAAGTATGACATAAATAATGGAGGAATCGAGGCAGCTCCATAAACAAGATATTTATTCATCCCCAGTTCCGGATGATAATCACAAAATATCTTTGCTGTAAAGAAAGAAGCTTCTGCTGCTGCTGCAACATGCCCGCTATAAAGGGAATTCCGGTTGTTGGGTTCCGTCCTTTTCCCAATATCAACTGCATCATAATATACAACCGGTCGAAACCTGTTTTGAAATGATGCACCAAATGGGCTATAAAGGTAAAAATTATTTGTGATAGCTTGAGTTTGTGCATATATCAGTAAAATATCCAGCCAATCTTTCCTTATAGTTGGATCAAGAAAAGTAAAAAATGGAAGAAATACTATTACAGTTTGTAATTGATTTGATAGCTTCTCAAATTCAGTCCTTTTCGATGGATCAAAATTTAGTGCCCAGCTGTCAATCGGGCTAATATCCTGTCTGTTAAGATTCTGTATTTCGCCAAGCGATATCTGGGGCTTGTTAGATATCCAGGAAACTCCAATCTTCTCTAATGTCAACCCTCCCAAAATTATTCCTCCGGTCGCCCAGTAATTAACATGATAAGGATGATATAAAGTATCTTTATCATAAAATTGAGGGTACACTTGTTTTACTGAAAAGATGCTTAATAGCAGCAGGATAATAAATTTCAGGGGAAAGTTTTTCATATTTGTTATTGTATTAATTCAGTGCAATACTGATAGATAAAGGTAATGTACGTGACATTCCAAAAGAGGTTTGTATATTACTATGCTGGTCTACAACCCATGTAGCTATAAAATATCCGAAAGCTGCACCTAAAAAATCATCAGACGTCCAATGCTGATCCTGATAAACACGTGAAACTAATGTTAAAGCAGCAGGTAAGTATGCCAATACTTTTAACCAGACTGGTTTAGCATTTCTGGATAGTACCGTGGAGATAACAAATGCAACTGTACTATGACCGCTAGGATTTGATTGGTTATCCGCGTTAAATAATGATGAGAATGGGTGAAATGAGGTGGGGCCCTCATTCGTATATGGTCTCGCCCTTCCTATTGCAACCTTTAAAACATAGTTAATTATTCCGGCATAGATCGAAGCCTGACCAATCTCATAAGCAATTTTTCTCGTTCCGATATCATCCGCTAACAATGAATAAACCCCATATCCGCCAAAGAATACAACCGGCGAATATATCTCTCCCCACATTCTGCCGAATACAATAGGAGCACTCTTGGAATATCTCTGATGATCCAAAACAAAATTGCGGATAGGTTTATCAACTGTTTCCATTATTAAAACTGTTCCTCCGCCAACCAAACCTACTTTGAGCCAATCGCCCCCGTGCCATTTTCCCGGAGCGTTAATGAATTTCCATGTCTCATGTCCGAATTGTGAGAAATCATATCTCAATGACGGATGAACTGAATCCAGTATTGCTGGATTTTGCGCGAATATGGAATATCCGCTTAGGATTGTTAAAATGAGAGTTAAATATATTTTCTTCATAGTAGTATTCATAGTCTAATTTATTTGTTGGGAAGGAAATCAGCAAAATAAACAGTTAGAAAAATTTTCTGCTCCGTATGTACCTGATGATTAGGAGAAAATTCATGTAAATATCTGTCATCGTAATAAATTCTATGCTCAAAGCCAATACCCACATTATTAAAGAGGTGAAATTCAATTCTGGGTTTGAGGATACCAATATTGTTATCTCCTGAGTAACCTACATATGTATGTATCCAATAATAATAACTCAACAATGTTAAGCTGAAAATCCCTCCTACATTAAGTGTAAGATCACATTTGAATTGAGCTCCTCCGCCAAAATTATAATCTCTTACCTGGGTTGTATCCGGTCCCTTCGCTGTTGAACTGCCTGCAAAGGGTATAAAACCAAGATTAAAATTTGCAAATAGATTAGTACCTTTCACAATGTTTATTTTAGTAATAGCACCACCGCCGAATGACATAGTGCCCAATTCAAAAATTTGATTATCCCAATAATCAAAGTGTGAAAAAATTCCGGCAAGTACTTCGGTATTACCGATTTTTGTATTAGTACCGGTTAGAATGCCATACCCGATTATATTATCTACTACTTTTCTGCCTAGTCCAAAATTTATATCTGTCCTAAGTTGAAAGTAATCGAATGGTTTCCGGTCTCTTTTCTCAAAAGGATTTCCGTAATCAAAATCGGCGTTTAGGAATAATCCGGTATTTCCTGAACCGAATGTTTTCTCATTATTGCTTACAAGTGCTCCAGTTGAAAATACAATATCAAGTGGTTCTTTTTGATATACTTCTTCTGTATTATGATTGAACATTTTACCTGAAATAAATCTACTTAATGCTCTCCCTGGACTAAGTACAAAAGCAAGCAATTCTCTTCCTATCCTCTCAGTACCTGTAGTTCTCTCATCAAGTACATTTGAACTTAATCTGTAAAGTACTTCACCACCAAACATTCCGCCAAGCGTTGTTACTATCACATCATTCCTCTCCGGTTTCCTTTCAGGTCCGCCATTTTCTCCAAATAGCTTCCACATGTACGATCCACCAAAAACAAAGATCGACGATTCCCAATAATCATATCCGTTCGAGCGGGCGGTATTAAAATAACCTGCCCCGGTATAAGGATGCAGAAAAAAGTTATTGCCAAACCTATCCTGATCCCATTTCCATCCGTTATTCCATGGAAGTCCGGAATGAATAAAAGTTCGATTCCACGAACTGAATCCCACTACCGCCCAATCAAAATTCATGATATAATGATCAAATAAATTTAACAGCGTTTCCTGTGTTACAATCTGAATAATCGGTTTCCAAAGGGGGGCCTGGTTGTTATAGATCGGATCATCATTCAGTAGCCCGCGATATTCATTATAAAGGTGTGCAGTCGAATCCTTTACTAAAATTTTCTTTGAGTTAAAATCCGGTGCAACTACATTCGACTTAATATTGGTATCGTAAATATTATTCTTCAGTCTGTTTGTGTCCAGAATTTCTTTCTTCAGCTTTGTTAAAGAGTCCTGACCGGCTGGAATAGAGGATGAATCAGAATAAAGATATTCCCCATTTCCGGATATCACTTGACCCGACAAATCTATTTGGTTCAATGAGATCTTATTATCAAATGTTGTTGTTCTAAACTGAGCTTGCTGTAAAGTTGAAAGTACAACTATTAATACAAATGTATAAATGGTTTTCATAGGATGTTTTTATTAAATATTTAACTATTGACATTATATAGAGGAATTAAGATCTGTTCAATCGGACAAAGGGATGAAAAAGGAACTACATCCCTATCCTAACTTCAACAGAATGTGACTTATGGTCATCAACCAGTTGAATATTGTTATTATTATTTCTTACTCCATCTACAACTACGGACGGCGCTGCACCACCTTTTCCCGGTTGAATAACAGAAATGTCATAAATTGTTTCCCGGTACTGATAATGTACTTTGTAATTTTCCCAGTTTTCAGGAAGGCAGGGTTCAATAAATAATTTGTCCACATCTAATCTGATTCCCAGAAGTGATTCGGTAATAAGTCTGTACATCCATCCTGCTGAACCAGTGTACCATGTCCAGCCTCCCCGACCGGTATGAGGAGCCACAGCATAAACATCCGCCGCGACTACATAAGGCTCCACTTTATAAATATTAATCTTTTCCAAGGAATTTCCATGATTTACAGGATTAATAATATCCAATAGTTCCCATGCACGTTTACTGTCTCCCAATTGAGCAAAAGCCATTGCTGCCCAAATTGCCGCATGAGTATATTGACCGCCGTTCTCCCTTACCCCCGGCACGTATCCTTTTATATATCCAGGATTTAAATCCGATTTATCAAAAGGCGGTTCTAAAAGTTGAATCAATGATTGATCTCTGTTGACAAGATACTTATCCAGAGATTCCATTGCTTTGTGTGATCGGATGGAATCTCCAACTCCGGATAGCACTGACCAACTTTGAGCCACGGAATCTATCTTACATTCCTGGTTACTCTCAGATCCAAGTGGTGTACCATCATCAAAGTATGCACGTCGGTACCATTTACCATCCCAGCCATTTTGTTCAATATTTCTGCGCAATATACTGGCTTCCTCCTGGAATTTCTCTGCTATTGGAATGTCCCCCTGTGCAATAGCTATTTTAGTGAATTGAGTAAGTACTTTATAAAGGAAGAACCCTAACCAGATGCTTTCTCCTTTTCCTTCTTTTCCAACCATGTTCATTCCATCATTCCAGTCGCCCGTTCCAATTAAAGGAAGACCATGGATTCCGAATTTAAGTCCTTCCAGGATTGCCCGTACACAATGTTCGTATAAGGTGCCAGTTTCTTCTGATCTGGTTGGAAGATCATAATATGAATCGTCTTCTGCATTAACAGCGCGACCATCTAAAAAATTTATACGTTCATTCAGCACACCGGTATCACCGGTGCATAATACATAGCGGCTTGTAACCAAAGGCAGCCAAAGGTAATCATCTGAACAATGAGTCCGCACTCCTCTGCCTGTTGGCGGATGCCACCAATGCTGTACGTCTCCTTCTCTGAATTGACGGCTTGCGCAAAGCATCAGATGTTTGCGAATTAATTCCGGTTCGGTATGAATTAGTGACATTACATCCTGCAGCTGATCCCGGAACCCAAAGGCTCCTCCCGACTGGTAATATCCGCTTCTCGCCCAAATACGGCATGAGATTGTTTGATATAAAAGCCATCCGTTAGTCATTATATTTAAAGATGGATCCGGAGTTTCAACCTGTACTTTACCAAGTGTACGTTTCCAATATTGCCAAACTGATTCTAATGCATTTCTTGCAGCTTCCATTCCCCGGAATCGTTTAACCATCTCTTTTGCCTGGTTATTATCATTTCCAGTTCCAAGTTTAAATATTACCTCACGTTCCTGGTTGTCATCAAGTTCAAATGGTACTTGTATAGCTGCACATGGATCCAGAGCTGCTCCTGTCCTTCCTGAAAGATTAGTGCGTGTCATTGCATCGGGACTTTTAAGAGTACCATTTCGTCCAAGAAATTCTGTACGGTCACAGGTAATAGTTTGGATATCATCATCCGTTTGAAAGAAAGTGATCTTTTTTGAAAACTCCGGATTATATGAGTTTCTTGCAAAGATTGCTCCGTTGCTGGAATCAATTTCAGTAATAATATGCATAGATGATTTCGGGCGTAAATCGCCCAGTACAAATTCTACATAGCCTGTAACTGAAAGCTGCCTCTTTCTTCCAGATTCATTTCTTATCTTAACTACTGTAAACTTTATTGCTGCCTCTTTTTCTGAATAAATCCATAGCTCAGTTTTGATTCCATCTTCTGTATGCTCAAAAACACTATAACCAAATCCATGACGGCTTACGTATGTTCCGTTCCCCTTGCAGGGATGTGGTGTGGGAGACCAGAAGTGTCCGGTTTCTTCATCGCGGATATAAAACGCTTCTCCGCTTAAATCACTCACAGGATCATTATGCCATGGAGTAATACGGAATTCGTGGGCATTTTCGCACCACGTATAATCAGGACCATTCTCTGAAACTATAGTTCCAAAGTTCTCATTGGCAATTACATTTACCCAGGGAGCTGGGGTCACATGATTGACTGAGGTAGTGATAATATATTCACGTCCATCTTGCGTAAAGCCGCCATATCCATTGAAGAAGAGCAAATCCTCACGAAGTATCAAAGAGTCTTCCTGTTTGGGTGCATTGTATGTTTTTATTTTCTTTAACCGGGGAACAGGTAATTTTGTCATAACCCTGTGATTTACCTGTGCTTCAAGAGTTCCTCCTTTGTCAGAAATAATCACACGTGCAACCGTTTGGATAAGAATTTTATCTTCATCTGAAATCTGATCAGCTTGACGAACATAAATTCCTCCGGGGCGGTCAATATTGTTTGCTTCCACTCCTGAGGCAATAAGTCTCATTATTTGTTCTTGAAGCTGCTGTCTATAACCTGCATGATCTTCATTCCAGATTACAAGATCAACTGCCAGACCTTTTAAATGCCAGTATGCATGTGCCTGTACCATTTGATGTACAAGTTCGATATTTGTAGGGTCTTCAATTCGCAGAAGTACAATTGGTAAATCACCGGATATAGAATACCCCCACAGTCCAGATTGCCCCCTATGGTTTCTCATAATTAAACCCGGATCGGCACGCAGAAAAGAATTAGCATAAATAATAGAATTTGCTAATCGTCCATAAAGTTGAGCATCAGCCTCGGTTGCATTGATTTGTCTAAGCAAAACCTGACTGTGTGCCCAGGCAAGTTCAATAGCACGATTAGTCATCCGCCTGTCCTGATATTTATCAAGTAGTCTTATTGCAATGTCCCGGTTTTCTCCAACGCCAGTAATCATATCTATAATTATAGTGTCTTCCGGCTCGATTATTAAATGATATTTAATAGCAACAATAGGATCCAATACTGAACCCTCACTGTTAGAAAGTGCGCTTGAATTCTTTACAGCAATGGGTGCCTTAATTGTTGATCCGCGTCCGATAAATTGCAACCGGTCTGTCTCAAAGGATATCCCTTCAGCATTAACGCCGCGAACAGCCATCATGTGAAACATCCATAATGTTTGCTCTTCCGGTGAACGTGGTCTTCGGGTGCAAAGTATCGCCTGTTTCTCTTTGAGTATCTCAGTCTGTACAAATAAATTACTAAATGCCGGATGCAGCTCGTCCTGTGCTGAAGAAGCTATTACCACTTCGGCATAACTTGTTACATCAATTATTTTCCTTGTTCGCGAACTATTTGTCAGATGGATTCTTCGTAGTTCGATATCATCTTCCGGTGAAACAATGATCTCCATGTGAATATTAAAATTCTGATCCTGCCTGCGGAATTCAGCATGCCCTTCAGAGAAGATTGCTTCATAACTCTTTGGTTTCTTAAGTGTAGGCTGGTATGCAGTTGACCATAATTCACCGCTGGAAGCATCGTGTATATAACAGAATGTGCCCCAATTATCGCAAGTACTGTCTTCACGCCATCGGGTGACCGCAATATCTTTCCATTTACTGTATCCGCCCCCGGCATTTGTTAACATCACATTATATCTGCCGTTTGACAATAATTGTACTTCCGGTATTGCGATATCAGGATTAGTGACTTTTCGCACGGGTATCTCAGGAATTACCGATCCTATAAATGTGTCTGAAGCACCGGAAGAGTGTAAATAGAATACTGTTGTTTTTGGAATTCTTTCCTGGAGCAGAAGAATAGTTGATTCAAATAATGGATCTGACTCAAATCTTTTTTGCATTGGACGGTCAAGAATCAAATAAGCTAAAGAAAGAAGACTCATTCCCTGGTGGTGTGCCATGAAAGTTTTTACTATAACGGACTGTTTATCACGTGGAAGTCTTGATGATGTGTAATCAATAGATTCATAGAAACCATATTTGCCTAATAAACCATCAGATTCAAGCCGCTGAAGATTATTGCATGCAGCTTCAGGTTCAACCATCAGCGCAAGAACAGATGCATAAGGCGCAATTACTAGGTCTTCCGCAAGTCCCCGTTTAAGTCCCAATCCAGGTACTCCAAATGCACGGTACTGATAATTAAGGTTTACGTCAACAGTATTATAGCATGATTCAGAAATTCCCCACGGAACCCCGCGCTGGATTCCATATTCAATTTGTCTCTTTACGGCTGCTTTATATGTCTGGTCAAGTAATGTGTTTTCATAAGTCGGCATAATAAGCAGCGGCATCAGGTACTCGAACATTGAACCGCTCCACGATAGGAGAATTGGCTCACCTCCAATAGATGTGAGAAGCCGTCCCAGAGCAAACCAACTTTCCTGCGGCAATTGTCCGTGTGCTATACCTATAAAAGTGCTAAGTCTTGCTTCCGATGCAAGAAGGTCATAATAGCTGGAGTCCTTTCGTTTTTCATCTACACTGTACCCGACCGATAGCAGATGACGTGCATTGTCATAAAGAAAACCATACTTCATATCTGAAAACTCACCGGATTGTTTTATAAGCTGGTTGATAGAAGCCATTCTTTCATTAGCATGTCTGCCTCCTTCGATAATCAACATTTTAAGTTCATTAATATATTCTTTATTCTCAATAGTCTCTTCAACTGAATTCAATAACTCTCTTTTTGTATTAGCCAGCTCTCTTAATGACAGCAGGTTATTTGAAACTGAAATTGGGATATTACTATCCTCCATTGTTAAAATTAGTTTAACCCATGGTGTCAGGAATTTCAATTCATCTAAGGTATTTTGACACTGCATCACTAATGTATGTGCCCAAAATTTGGTTTCATTATCCGATGCATCAATAAAACTTGCCTCAATATTTGATACTTTGGTTAATAGTTGGTTTAAACACAACCATGCTGCCGAAAGAGTTGTTGGTGGAATATTTACAGCTTTCTCAAGTTCTTCCTTTAGTTCAATAAGCATATAATTGCTTTTATCTTCAGCAGTATCTATTAGAATACCTAAATTATCGTTCATCCCTTCAAAACAATGTGGAACCACTATTTTATGGTCTGGGATTTCTAGAATTGCCTGGCGTAGTGTAAGCAGGTGTGCTTCAAGATTTCCACTATCGACAGAAGATATATAAATGGGTCTCAGCGGCATTAGTGTTTGTGTATCATACCAATTATAGAAATGTCCCTGGTATCTTTCTAAGCTTTCCATAGTTTGAAATGTTTTCAGCGTTCTGTCTATAAGCTGTCCGGCGGCAATGTAGCCAAAGTCGTAAGCAGATAAATTAGCTAGTAAAGCCATCCCTATATTAGTTGGAGAAGTACGGTGTGCTACTGTCCCCACCGGATCTTCCTGGTAATTATCAGGCGGGAGCCAATTATCTTTTGCACTCACAAAAGTCTCAAAGAATGACCATGTCCTTCGGGTTAGTTTTCTTAAAAACAATCTCTGGGAATCTGTTAATTTTGTCTGGCGTTCCACTAGCGGCAAGCTTATCCACCAAGTACATGCCGGTGCAACAATCCAAAGAAAAATTATTGGAATAATTATGGCAGGTACCGCCTGATTTGAAGTCGCATAATATGTTATTATACCTAATGCTGTAAAAGGAGAGAACCACATTCTTCTGAATGATCTTGTAATTGTATTAAGATTCCTGCGGAATTTAGTATTAAACGGGTCCCATTCAAGTAATTTTTTGTGTGAGATTAACATCCTCCAAATAGTACGGATTATAGCATCCTGACTAAAAAACGCTTCATAGGGGAGGGTGATGAGTGTAAAAACTATCTGTAGGAAATGATCACCGGCTGAATTAATTGAAGATGCTAAATGCTGTCTCCATAACAAATCAGATGGTTTGTTAAACAAATCGAAAATGGAAATAATTATTGAAGGGATCAATATTATTCCTATTGTTGTTAAGGTCCAGAAAAAAGGTTGTTTCAATATCATCCATCCGGTAAGAAACAGTAAAGTAAGTGCTAATGGAATTAAACTGCGGCGGAGGTTATCGAATATTTTCCATCGGGACAAAATTGATAGAGGATTCTTTTTTAGTTTCCTTTTTAGATCAGGAACAAAGGGAAGAAGCCAGCGGATCAGCTGCCAGTCTCCACGAATCCAACGATGCCTCCGGTTTATATCAGTATTATACCGGAAGGGATATTCTTCAAATAATTGAACATCACTTAAAAGCCCGGCACGTACATAGCATCCCTCAATAAGATCATGACTAAGGATAAGGTTTTCAGGAAAGCGTCCTTTTAATGTACGATTGAAAATGTCAACTTCATATATTCCTTTCCCAATAAAAGATCCTTCACCAAAGATATCCTGATAAACATCTGAAACGGTACGGGTGTATGGGTCAATACCGGGCTGACTACCATACAACCTTGCATATTTTGAACGATTTGTCCCGGGCAGACTCACTGCTACACGGGGCTGTAATATAGTGTACCCTTCACTTACACGTTTCTTTTTTTCATTATATACAGCGCGGTTTAAAGGGTGTGCTATTGCTCCGATTAATTGGCGTGCAGAGTCGCGGGGTAATTGTGTATCTGTGTCAAGAGTAATGACATACTTAACCTTGGGTAAAATTTCAATATTTCCAATAATTAAAGAGAATCTGTCTTTACACCCATCGAGTAATAAGGAATTCAATTCTTCCAGCTTTCCTCTTTTACGTTCATAACCCATCCACATCCTTTCTTTAGGATTCCATTGCCTCGGGCGGTGAAAAAGAAAGAATGTGTCTTTGCCAGATCCGACGTATTTTTCATTAAGCGCTTCAATTTTCCTACGTATAAGTTGAATTAGCTGTTCGTCTTCCGGAAGGGTTTCTGTAATTGAATCCTTGAAATCAGTAAGCAGACCAAAATGAATATATTCACCCCGGTTAGCAAGATAACGAACCTCAAGTGCTTCTGTCAGTTCTTTAATGTTTTGATCATTAGTTATTATTGTCGGGATTATTACTAAAGTTCGTAAATCAGGTGGTATTCCTTCTGAGAAATCCATCCTTGGTAATGGCTCGGGTCTGGTTAATAAAGTTGATATCCAGTTTACCAGGGTAATTGTAAATTGGCTTATGCACAAAAGAAATAGTATTCCGATAACTCCAAACAACCATCCGGGTAATCCCACATTGCTCGCTCTGTTTAGTAATACAGCAGTTAAGATAGCACTGATAATAATTATCGAACTGATATAAATTATTAATGGAAACCGGCTGCTAACTTTTCTCATTAAGGATGAGAAGGAATATTTTACGTTTGTAAGCGTCTCAAGTCGCCTAAGACCTTTATCGATTAGATAATAACCTACATGTGCAGTCCTGTCCCCGGCACCGTTAATTAAAGCGCTATCCTTAGTTAACCGTATTGCTTTTTGAGCAATTTCTTTTTCTGACTGAGGGCTTTTCTTCGCTATTTTCTCTATAATATGACGATAACTGTCACGGGTGATAAAATCCATTTTACCATAAACACCGAAAGGATCTTTTCGTAGTATCTGATCAACTATGCTCATTTTTTCAACAAACTGTTTCCAGTCTGTCGATTCCAGGAATCTAAGGCTGCCTATACTATTGCTGATTGAAACCTGGTCGCCGGCTTGTTCCTGATTTCCCCTTTGTACTAATTTTTCTATCGTATGACCTGATTCAGACAATCTTTGTTCGATCCATGTTAACGGCGAGATTAAAATATGGCTTAATCCCTGTAACTTCCGGGAAAATTCCGATACAAACGCACTTGTCATTGGAGGATCGGTGCGTGCCATATCAGCGATTATTAATATCAGGCTCTTTGGATCTTTTTCGGCTGTGTCGATCATCTTGTCGGCCCAGGAGCTTGCAAGATCACGGTCAATCCTTCCGGCTGCAACTCGAACAGCTACACGCCGCAGATTTTCTATCAGAGCAAGACGAAGCATCGTCGGGATAGCCCATAACTCACCGATCTTTAAGTTTGTGATAGTCTGATATGCAGTAATAAACCTGTTTAGGTTTTCCGGATCAACTCTTCCATCTCCATGTGAAATAGTTTCCTGCGCAAGGTCATATACACGCGGGAGTCCTTCAGATGGTCCATTTAAAAGACGGGGTAATTCTTTAACATACCCTTTTGGCAAATGTCTTTTACCGGTTCTAATTTGTTCTTCAATCAGATAAAAATTATCCAGCAGCCATTCACCGGCAGGTGTTATCTGATTACCTGATTTAACTGTTTCAGTTAATAAATTGTGTACTTCAAGTAAAAATATTTCATTCTCTGCAAGTCTTATTAGAAGGTGCTGGTCTGCTGAATCCTTTGAATCTAAGTTGTGGCTCTTAGCGAGGATTTTACCATGCTGCTCCATTTGATCGGCGCTGAATAGCTCTGAACGTAACGGTGATTCACCGGCAGCGAATTGTTTTGCAAGAAAACCTTCACTAAGCTGTACCTTTAGACGGAGCAATGATTGATTTATTTTCGGATTGATATACTTCATCATTTCCATTTGAGATAATAAAGAGAATTTTTTGGTATCGTGTTTCAATCTGATTACAACATTTCTATTTGAATAGCTTTTAATGAGATAAAAATTAAAACCAGGTAACATACTACTAAAGCTATTATGGTAAGTAAATCCTCCAAAGGGATGAAAAAGGGATTACTCTTTTTGAGGTAGAAACTGATGAAAATGATTTTTCTTAGAAAACAATAACCATTTTCATTTCACTTGTTCCGGCAGCTATAATTAGTTTTGACTAATTCTATATTGGTTCGGTTCAGCGAGACCTAAACTAACTAAAATAACCTCTGTGTTTGAAAGATCACCTATTATGCTCTTTGTAGGCAGGGGTGATTTACGGATTAGAGTTGGAATGGCTATGATTTGTTCAGTTCGGGCAAGTTTCGGATGCTTTAACAAATCAATCACTTCTATATGGTAATTGCCTTTTAACTGTTCTTCACAAATTATTTTTAGATTTCTTAAAGCAATAATAGCTTTTTGAGTTTTTCCAGCGACATATAAATGCAGAGCCCATTTAATATTTTTTTTCTTTACAGGAGTATTCTTCACAATAATTTCCTTTACTTTTTCTTTGTTATTATAGATTTCTTCATATAAACATCACCTTTTCTACTTTTTGCCATTTTAGCCTTATCCTGTACGAATCGTTCGTTCCTTGCTTTTTCAATTCCGATTACCTTTAAGGCTTCAGATTCTTCAGCATCAAACTCAGATTGAAGTAAAACCATCTGAGCATCTTTTGCTTCTCGCCTGCGTTCTAATGCAAACTGTTTACGCACAATTTCCTGCCTACGCAATAATTGTACAGCCTCGTCCTTGGTTTCCTGCGATAAGCGTGCTGAACCGGTTAATACACCTTCCGGACCAACATAAACGTCAAGAAGTTCGATTCCATCATTGGTCAATTTAAATTCACGTATTTGATTAGAGTGTGCCATACCGCGGGATTTAAGAACATATAATCCTCTGTTTCGTTCACCGCCAATTTCAATATCGCGCAGAAGCAGCCATGTATCAATCAGAGAGGAAATATAAACATCTGAAATTTCCATATTCTCACCAGCGGATGTGAGACTGGTAAAGAATGCAGTACAACGTTTCATTTTTAGAAAATCCACAAGACGTAGTAACATTGATTTAACTTCTGTTTGATTATCTCCCGTAACAAATGCATTTATCGGATCTAGGATAACAACTGAAGGTGCAAACTTATTGATTAATTTGATACTTGTTGTTAAGTGAGTTTCGAGTCCATAAAGAGTCGGGCGGGTTGCGTGAAACTGAAGCAGTCCTTTTTTTACCCAGGGTTCCAAATTTATTCCAATAGAACACATATTACGAATAAGCTGACCGGGGGATTCTTCAAAAGTAAAATAGAGAACGCGTTCCTTTCTCTTGCATGCAGTCGCAACAAATTGAGCCGCTATACTTGTTTTACCGGTACCAGCTGTGCCGGAGACAAGAACAGTGCTTCCACGGAAATAGCCTTTACCTGAAAGCATTGTATCAAGACGGGGAATACCGGTAGAAATTCTTTCAGCCGAAGTAGAGTAATTCAGGCCTAAGGAAGTAACGGGTAAAACTGAAAAGCCATCTTCATCAATCAGAAAAGGATATTCATTTGTACCATGAGTTGAACCACGATATTTCACAATACGCAGGCGCCTGATTGATGATTGGTCGTTAACGCGATGATCAAGTAATATAACACAATCAGAGACATACTCTTCCAAACCCTGGCGGGTTAAAGATCCATCTCCACGTTCTGCAGTTATTATTGTAGTTATACCTTTCCTTTTCAGCCAACCTAATAAACGCTGAAGCTCGGCACGCAAAATTTGAGGATTCGGCAATCCCGAAAAAAGGATTTCAATAGTATCGAGGACTACACGTTTTGCATTAATACTTTCAATAGCATGATGAATCCTTATAAACAAAGCTTCCAAATCGTATTCACCGCTTTGTTCTATTTCCGTTCTTTCGACGCGAATATTTTCAAGCCAGATCTTTTTATTTTTTACAAGATTGTCTAAGTCGAAACCAAGCGAAGCAACGTTAGCTGTAAGTTCTTTTTCTGATTCTTCGAAAGAGATAAATACACCCGGTTCATTAAACTGAGTTGCACCACGGACGATAAACTCCATAGCAAAGAGAGTTTTTCCACATCCTGCTCCTCCGCAAACCAAAGTTGGTCTGCCTTTGGGCAATCCACCCCCGGTGATTTCATCTAAACCCTGAATACTAGTAGGTGATTTAGGGAGTACTTTACGTTGAAATGATGCAGTTTTTTTGTTCATAATATTTTAGTTCCGGATGTACTTTAATAATTGTAATAAATTCTTCAATTATATTTTAATTGTTTGTATAGATCTCATTTACTTACAAGCAACAAACCAATTTTAGCTAAGATTGTCAGTTAATTCAATAGTCCAAAGGGATGAAAAAAGAATTAAATCTAAGGAGCTAATAATGCCGCTTAGTGATAAGATAATTATTCAAGTGAATTACCTTTTATCATCTCCAGACTTTTTATCATTATTGTTATTTCTTCCATCTGATTTGGGAGCCGTGTTTATAACAGGGCGTGGATTCTTTTTTATTAAAACATCCTTAACAACTTTAGGCTGATATCTGTCCACTTTCTGTTTCTCTTCCTGGGGAACCTGCATGTGAATTATATTTCTAGTATTTGGAGTTCTTACATTAGTTGTATTCCTATTAATTACCGGTGGAGTATTAGTCCTAACCGGAGGATTATCAATTTGAACAGGAGTATTAGTTTTTACAGGAGGATTATCATTCCTCGGTGGATCAGGTCTATACGTTGGGTTGTCATTTTTAACAGGAGGAGTTACAACCTGAGGATTACTATTTCTTACAGGCGGAGTTTCAATCCGTGTTGGTTCTTTATCGATCTTAACAATTTTAATTGGTTCTTTTATATGGCTCTGGACAATTTTTAGATCCGGCTGACGTCTTTGAATTTGGTTTTGATTATTATTACTTCGTGATACTGTAGGGACATTGTAGGAAATAATATTTTCCCTGTTAAAATCTTCCATCCTTACTACCATCCATGGATGGACACTATTATTTTCCCATGGCTCAGACCATTGCCTGTTATTCGCGCGCATTGGCGCCCAGCCGATATTATCACCATAATCAATCCATTGGACACGTGCAGGGGACCATGCATCTCTGCCGGGTATCCATATCCAGCCATAATCCGGAGAATTTTCCCATGAGCCGTAATGGTAAACGATCCAGCCAAACGGTTCATAGGAAACCCATACCCAGTCGTTCCCATCGTATGTCCAATGTCCATTAGTAAAGGGCTGCCAACTATCAATAACTGAAGGGTGCCATACCCTACCATATTCATTTATGTTCACCCATTCACCGTACTGATTTAAATCATCAACATTGTACTCATCGTAATCAGAATTATTATCCTGATTATTATTCACAGTATAATTAGGATTATTATTACCACTATTATCCTGAGCAATAAATCCTGTGCTGCATCCAGGGATTATCCATGCAATCAGCGCCATAAAAGAGATAGTTAATATTTTCTTTTTCATTTTAGACCTTAATTGAATAAAATAAACTAACCGGCATTGAAATTTGATTATGTTTTCAATTCAAAACCGGTTTTAATTATTATAATTAGTTAAACCGGCAGCTATTTGTCTTTTCCTTTACCATTGCCATTATCTTTACCTTTATTTCCATTTCCCTTGCCATTATTTCCTTTCTTCTGTCCGTTGTGATTCCCGTTATCATGTTTTTGCTGCTGAACCCAAGTGTTATGTTGTGGATGGTTTTTATTTTCAAAATATCTTGAGTCATGGCTATCGCGGATAGGCTGCTGATCGTGACGTCCTTTAAATGAAGCATACTGATTTCTGTAAGTTTCATGATTTTTCCAGGGTTCACGTTCATTGATTACAACTTTATGGGTACTGTATAAATCATAATTACGATAACGTGCAGGCAGTGTTGATCTTCCTACCCAGCGCCCACCTTCATTAAAATAATAACGATGCTGCGGAACATTGTAGTAAGCCTCAATATCAGGCAGGTAATAATTTTCTACATAATCATTGCCGGTTGGACCCCAAATGGGCTGGCTGCCAAGATTGAAATTGAGATTAGCATGAACTTGTGCATTCACTGCACCTGACAAAAACAGTGCTGTAAGTATTACCAGTAAGTATCGCATAATGTGTATTCCTTTTTTTATATCGCGTTAAAAATGGCGACTGTTTATTAAAAATTTAGATAATTGAAATGATTTTCTGTAATTGTCTAAAGAGTTTGATCTATAGAAGAAAGTTATTGATGATCAGGAGGCAATTCAATCGGGCGAAGGGATGAAAAGAGAACTACTTCCTTTGGTTCATTTTATTCCTGTGTAGGGTGAATAAAAGGGAATTCTATTATTATTTTAGTACCTTTTCCAGGAACGAAGCGAATAGTACCATCAAGCTGGCTTACCATTAAATTAACGAGGTGAAGTCCCAGATTAGTAATCATATTTATATCAAAATCTTTTGGCATACCAATACCGTTGTCTTCAATTACTAACACAATCTGCGAATTTATCAATTTCAATTCTATGCTTATCTTACCATTTAAAGAATCAGGAAAAGCATACTTAATAATGTTAGATAACAATTCGACTATAATCAGACCGACGATTGCCGCATTAGTAGGTGGAACTTTAATATCCTCGATCTCCTTGTCAATTTCAATATACTTCGAAAGATTAAGCATTGAGTCAATTACTTTGTGGCAATAAGTTTTGAGCTGTACTTCGTAAAACGATTCAGTTTCATAGAGTAATGAATATAAATCAGAAATTGCTTTTACCCTTAGTGACAAATCCTCAAGAGTATCTTTTGTTTCCTGAGAATTAGTTACTCCTGATCTGATATGGATTAAACTGGTTATCATACTGAAGCTGTTTTTTGTCCTGTGCTGCATTTCTTTAAGCATAGCATCTTTTTTATCTATTCCATCAGTAAGGACTTTTTCATACTTTATCCGGTCAGCAATATCACGTATGTTACATTGAATAACCCTTTCATTGTCGACCATGTAGACGTTACTTACGAATTCAACGTGTATTTGTCTTCCGTCATAAGCTTCCAAAGGCAAATCTTCATAGCGGACATATTCTCTTTCCTGCAATTCCTTAAACAATTCTTTGGCGTATTCCATATTATCCCGGGTACTAATATCCCAAATATGTTTTGAGAGAAACTGTTGCTTGGAAAAACCGAGCAGGTTAATTAAAAAAGGGTTAACATCAACGATCATTCCGTTATCAGCATTAAGGATTAATATTCCATCTTTAGCAGCTTCAAAGAGCCGGCGATATCTTTTTTCGAATATCTGCAATTCTTTCTTATTGTTGTCTGTTTCAATCTTTTGTTTTTTCAAATTTAAATAAGCTTCATGAAGTCTGAATGCCATTTTAATGGAAGCATCAAGGACAATGATGCCTGAATCTTTAACAACATATCCATAGAAAGTTATATTCTCGGTTTTATCCACAATAGCACGTTCGGTGTGGCTTGAAAGAAACAGCAGGGGAATATCATGGTCTTTAAGTATAATTTTGGCAATTTCTGTTCCGTCTAAATTATTGCCAAGATTAATGTCCATGAGTATTATATCAATTGTGGTATTAGTATTATTAACGGCTTCAATTGCTTTATGCCCGTTCAGAACGTGGATAACATTATATCCATATTTCTTTAATTCCATTGATTCAGTCATGGCAATGAGAGCTTCATCTTCTACAAGGAGAATAACTTTTTTGTCATTATCATTTATAATTTTTATAGAATCCCTTTGTGCAGTTTTGGGTTCAGATACAGTGTCGATCATATTAATCTTAATAATATTAATTATGTTAAAAATAGTTTTATCAATGCCAGATATAACGTACTGAAACAGTACTAAGCATTAAATAGGGCGAAGGGATGAAAAAAGAACTACACCCTATAGACAGATTAAAGAAAATCCGGTAAAATATTAGATAAAATGTATTAAACCGGGCATCTGTCTATCTAGCCAAAACCAGTACCTGAAAACGTTTTGAAAGCGTTTTGAAAACGTATATTTAAGCAGATTTATCATAGAATGAACAATTAATAACCTGGAGGATTATTTTTTAGGAAAGCCCACTATATCAGCCACTCCGTTTCTAACAGCAAACCAAATAAATTGAAAGAAATAATCTTCCGGATCGCGTTTATATATTATTTGTCCAATCTTTATGGAACCTTGTTTGTCCGGCAAGTTGGATCCGCGGACAATAAATAATTTATCAAAGAGAGAAGTGATACGGTTTAAAATTCCTTTTTCACTCCCTGTTTCTTTATTTATAGCATCGATGGTTAAGTCTTTATAATCTGCATTTAATATGCCACTTGCTATACCCGAATTAATATTTATATTAAATGAGGCCGATTGAAGGGTACCGGTTTTGATTCGTTGATGTTCTCCCGGTTCAATGAAGGAATTTAATTCGGTTACATCCATCCTGCCAAGTGAGCCGGAGTATTGTAAGGAAAATTCTTTTGAATTAAAAGGAATTGCCATGAACAGGTTAATTTTAGTAGAGGTTAATAATAGCCCTTCTCCGCGAATAATTGTAGTGCCAGGCTTAGAAGATAGATTTGAAATTTCACCTGCTGAGATATTGATTTTATTTATCGAAACCACTCCAGGTTTGGCGCCTGCGGTATACCTTTCGCAGTATATCAATTGTCCGTTCAGGATAATCAAACTATCTATTTTAACAGACTCCTTTATTGAAGCAAATGCTTCATTGGGCATTTGAGGATTAGCAGAATTTTTATCATAGGGCTTATCCATATTTACCAAAATATCAGTTGAGGCTTCATTTATATTTATATTTTTGGCTTTTACCGCAATTCCGCGAAGCATGGCAAGACAATCCAAACTATTTATCCGGATAAGAGGAATTTTAATACGAAACCTGGTTTGCCTGAATTGACTTTTTGCAAAAAATTGCTCGTCATTTAATAATGAATAATACTTAATTGAATCAGCAACTATTTCGGAATCGGGGAAAGAAATATGAAGTCTCCCCAACTGAAATTCATTTTGGGATTGTGAGAATATTATAACACTATTTTGTGCATCTATGATTAAACCTGAGAGAGTATTGGGAGTAAAACCTTTATGCAGGAGAATTTTAGTAAAACCGATTCCACTTACAGAGAGAGAGGGAATTTTGCAGGTAAAGTCGTTAGTTTTAAGTACCACAGAATCACACCCTAAACGATTCTTCCAGATATTATAATGCAAATAGCCGAGTTTTAGTGAATCTTTGGGATAAGCTTCTGAAAAAGCATTTGTAATTTTTCCTTTTAACAATAAGTTTATAAATGGATCCGGAAAGAACACAAATGTAATCACACCAAGGATTATCACTATCCCAATAACAAGGCTTGGATACCTGAAGGATTGAAATTGTTTTCGCCAATTAAAGTTTTCGTTCGAAGTAAGAGGTGCTTTGATCATCGTTGCCAAATTCCATAAAATATTTTCCGTAAACCAAAAGTCATGGCTCTAAAATTCTTAAAGTGCACGACGTCCGCTAATTACTCTTACTAATACAACAATAATGGCAATTACCAGAAGAATGTGGATTAAACCGCCCAATGTATAAGCCATAGAGAATCCAAGTAACCACAAAATGATTAAAATTACTGCAATAGTATATAACATTATTTGCAACCTCTTAGTTTAATTTCAAAGTTTAAATACATTGTTAAACTATATTCATAAATAAAGAAGTTCAATCGGGCGAAGGGATGAAAAGGGAACTACATCTTTTGTTAGAAGGAATTAAGGAAACTATTCGTCGAATAAAGACGTTGTATCCATTGCTGAGTTATAGGAATCAGAGAGATGGGCGTGTTTTGCTATTTGTACACGGGTATTTAGTGCTAATTTTTCAAGAATGTTATGGACATGGCTTTTAACTGTATATGTTGACAGATGAAGTCTTTGTGCAATTTCTTTATTAGTCGAACCATCTGCAATCAATTCAATAACCTGTTTTTCCCGTTTTGTCATACGAACAGATTCAACGATTGCTGATGTTTTGGTACCGTTAATTGCATGTTCAACGATTTGTGAAAAAAGTGAGCCTGTTAAATGTGGGGGAAGAACCTGGGCGCCCTGAAAAACTGAACGAATTGTTTTAAGGAATTCAGCAATACTTGCATCTTTAAGTATAAAACCTGCAACCCCCAATTGTACAAATTCGAATACATCCGCCTGCAGCGGGACGAGGTCCATTACAATTATTTTGGATTCTTCAAAATTTTTCTTAATTAATTTAACTACCTGCATACTGTTCTGATTTCGTAAACCGAGATCGAGAAGTACAATATTTGGTTTGAATTTGCCCATCATCAGCAATATGTTTTCCCCATTTCCAAAAGTAGCTACGACATGCATATCTGACTGCTTTTTTAGTATTGAGGCAATACCATCCCGCAGGAGTCTGTTGTCTTCAATTATTAATATTGCGATTTTCTTCATTTTAAGAGTTGGTTTTATAAAAATAATGCAAATTTATGATTAAAATTTAATTAATTCAAATAATCGGACGTTTAGTGTTCAAGATCCTAAGACTTATCATTTATAATATTAATTAAATTTCATCTAACACTTCAATTAGCTTAAGTTTCGTAGGATTCTCTCTTATTAGTTTGCTTTTTAATTCTTCAAGGTAGGCAATATCATTCAGGCTCTTAAGGTTTTCATAATATTCTCTGAAGGCAATATACCTGTTGGATTTCTTTAATCTCACTACTTCCTTCTCTATTAAATAGCGATATAATCTTATAGCAATGGGCGGATCTGTTATCGAAAATCTCACCGCATGCCTTTCTATTACGGAATTATTTCTATACCTATCTTCTCCTTCTGAAGAAATAAATTCTATAAATTCATCATATCTTTTTAAATACAATAATATGTCGGCATGAAAATATATATACTTGCTCTCCAACAAAATATTGTCTACAGCTGTCCTCCATTCCGATAATTCTTTTATTCCTTCAATTTCACTAAAATGTTTAAATGTATTTAAATCGAAATGTTCTTTCAACCGCCTGATATAATATTCAATAATCTGCTTCTTGTTATTCAACGCTAATATTGATTTCTCAAAAGCATTTTCAATCTCCCCGTTTGTTTGGTAATCAAATCCAAATTTAATTACTTCTTCATAGTTCCCCTTTTCAAAAAGATAGTTTATGTAACCATATTTAATATTAAGCGATTTGTTTATAAGTTCCGGAATAAGCTCTTCATATTTAGCAGGTTTATAATGCTTCAAATAATTCATCAATAAATCCCATCCAAGTTCCGGCTTAAAACCAAAATCAGTATCGTTTTTGTAAACACTCTTTTCGAGTTTGGTAATTAGTGCTTCCAATATTTCCAGGTTGGTCACTTTATTTAATATCGTTTTAATTATATCAATATTAAAATGAAAAGCTGTATTTAATGAACAATATTTATAAAACAATATCAGGTCATCAGTCCTGGCATTATTCAAATATTCACACGAATATTCAAGTATCTGATATGTGAGCTCTCTTAAATAGCCTGATGAATCATCTATATCGGCAATCTTCTCAGAAATCCAATAACCTGTTCTCAATAGGAAATCGGCTGTATGCCGCGTTACAGGCAGGTTTTGTAATAGTGAATTAACTTCCCGGCTCGCTGTAAATACCTTCCCATCAAAATCTTTTTTGCCCCGATAATCTAAAATGGAATTGATTTTCTTTTTTATCTGAAGTTCAATCTGTCCGTAATAATCAACTGTTTTTTCTGAATATTTATGAATAAAGAATTCCTCAATGTCTGGAATTCTCTTCCCTAATTCAGCTACATCACTTATCAGTGTTTCCCGTGGTATTTTCTCCAGTGATGATTTAAATTGCTGATCACGGATTAGATTAGGATCAGGTTCCTTCTCCTTTAACAACGGTTTTTGCCTGGGAATTAATATTCCCCTGGTTGCAGTCAACAGAACAGCTACCAGGTGTTTACAAAGTTCGTCTCCTTTATATTCTTTGCATTCACATTCAGCAGAAAGATCGGTTTTTATTATTCTTATTTTGTAAAGTTCTGTCCCTATAACCGTTGCGTCAATAAAATTGTCATCCTCAGTATACTCCGTAACTCTTCCCTGCAAATAATATTTCTTCCCAAGCTCAAATGAAGTGGGATTTGATAACTTCTGTACTATTCTTTCTGATAATTTATCCAATACTGTTTACCGTTAATGGCATTTACAAATAAAAGTGTAATGAATAAAAAAACCCGGCTGATTAACCGGGCTCTAACTCTCTGCTTTGAAATATCAATACTTAATAAACTTGCTTCCCGGCGTACCGCATACTGAGCAATTACCTTTGGGCTCTGCAAATTCTATATTGCCGCATACCGGGCACAAATAAATTTGACTCACATCAAGATCCTTTCCCTGTTCTGCTGCTTTTATAGCGAATTGGTATAATTTGGCATGGATTTCTTCAACTCTCAGGGCGTACCGGAACATACGTTTTGCCTTGTGGTCTTCTGAATTGGCTAATTCATACATCGGCGGATACATCTCTGTATATTCATAAGTTTCTCCGGCAACGGCTGCTTTAAGATTTTCAATTGTTGAACTAACACCGTCTAAAGCACCAAGATGTCCTTCAGCATGAATTCTTTCAGCTTCTGCTGTTGTTGTGAATAATTTAGCGATATTAGGAAAACCCTCCTTTTCTGCTTTCTTTGCAAAAGCACGGTATTTCTGGTTTGCCTGACTTTCTCCGGCAAATGCATTTTCAAGATTTTCTTTCGTTGAGGCCATAATACTCTCCATTTTTTACAATTGTTTGTCCACATTATTGTGGAAATTTTATTAATGAAATTTACAGAAATTCATTCTGAAATATTACCCCAATTGAGATTTTAACTAAAAGACAATTTATCCCAATCTTTCAGTTCTAATGCAACCCCTTTTTTAAATGATTCAATTGCCATTTGTAATATCATATTTGTGGTTTCTTTGTCAAAATATTCCTCACTGCAGTCATGACAAATTTTAGCAGGCACGTTCCTGAAAACAGCAACTAATGTTCCGCCTGTAAGAGTAATAACGGATTTGCCCTCCCTCGTCTCACCATTTCTGCACATAGCACATCTCATTTCCTGTCATCTCCTCTCATCATTTTTTGACCATTTCCGTGGGTCAGGCTCGTATACTGTAGTTACTATTATTTTATTTTCAATATTGTTTTCAACAATAACTACATGCAATGGCCGGTCATTCACTTGCCCCAATATTAGTCTTGAAGGGAAAGGTGAATCATTTTTATATCTTTCAAGCACTTTCCCGGTTTTAATTATCCTGCCTAATTCCTCTGTGCTTACATTTCGTTCAGCCATCCTTTGAATCGCATGTAATCTATATAATACTGAATACTCTTTCTCCGGTGTCTCATTCATTCTAATTATTTTTCCCTTATCTTAAAAGAAATTTGCTTGTACACCCATCAACCTTTGTTCGATTGTTTATTATATCCTCTCTCATTAAACGGCTGTAGTTTCTCAATCCACAATTCTTCAAGTGTTTTAAGATCATCGGTATAGTTGTATGCAGGGTCTTCCTTCGGTTCAAGATAATCGAGTACTTCAAATAGAAATTTCTCTTTCCCATACTGTCTCAGATCATTAAGCAGAATTTCATCTGTCATTGTTTCAAATGAAAACTCCATATCAAATCTGTTCTTTCTAGCCGTGAGGTTTTTATTGCTCCCTATAAATATTTTCCCATTAACAATGTTCTTTATTTGGAACACTCCCATAGGGGTTAATGTTTGCTTGTACTTCTTCTTAATTTCATCTTTATTTATCATTCTGTAGTCTCTTTTTTATTAAGCCTGAATTTTGTTCATTTCTTCTATAATTAAATTAATTAGTTTGTAAATTTAAACATCGGATATTTAATACCAAATGTTCTTAACTGATTCGATTAACGTTTCCCAAATATAGATATGAGGATAATTAATAGTGGAATCTTTTTTTGAGCAGTCAAAATTAGTCAATGCCTATGATGTTGATTTAAATAATAGGCTTAAGCTTAACACACTGTTTAATTTTATGCAGGATGTGGCTTCTTCACATGCCGATAGCCTGCATCTTGGTTTCAACGACCTTATCCGGCATGATTTAGGTTGGGTCCTTTCATGGGCAAAGGTTAATATTGAAGAATATCCTGACTTTGGTCAAACTATTAAAATTAGAACATGGCCTAAATGCAGATATAAATTATTTTCAATGAGGGACTTCCTTGTTTATTCAGAGACCGGGAAGATTTTATTTAGTGTAACCACCGCCTGGCTTCTTATAAATGTTAAAACAAAACGTATAACGGATATTAAGAATCTTCCTCAGCAGATATATTACCAGCCTGACCATTCCGCAATAAATGAATTTCCTGAAAGAATAATATCTGGCCGGGAGAAAGAAAAATTATTCTGCAAAAAAATAAGATACACCGATCTGGATATTAACCAGCATGTTAATAATACCCGCTATATCGAGCTAATTCTTGATTGCTATTCTCCGGGACATCATAAAAATAATCATCTTAAAAATCTAACAGTCTCATTTAATTCAGAAAGTTTTTATAATGATGAAGTGGAAATCTGGTTCACACCCGGTAGCACTGAAGAAAAATTTGACATTATTCTGGGCATTAATAAAAAAACATCTAAGCAGGTCTTTCAGGCAAGTGTCAATTGGAAGACGCCCGTTTAGAATTTCATATTCAATAACCTGATTGGTTAAATTCTTCTCTCGCTGAACTCCTCTCTTTAGTTTACATTTTTAATTTTCTTAGAATAGGCGCAAATTTCCTTACAGCCGCAACCGTCGCTATTGTCATGCTGCCACCGAAAATTACAGACGGGATCAACCCCATCAGTTTTGCCGCCAGCCCCGATTCAAATGACCCCAGTTCATTTGACGATCCTATAAATATACCGTTCACGGATGCAACCCGCCCCCTCATTTCATTTGGTGTATATAATTGAATAATAGTTGCTCTTATCACCACACTTATATTGTCTGCCATCCCGCCTATCATCAAAATGATTAGCGCTAAATAAAAGTTTTTGGAAAATGCGAACATAATTATCGATACACCAAATATAAAAACCCCTATAAACAAATTGCGCCCGGCTTTTTTGAATAAAGGCCAGTGTGTCTGAATAACTGACATTGTAATAGCTCCTGCTGCAGGTGCTGCACGTAAAAATCCTAAACCTTTCGCTCCTGTATGAAATACTTGGTCGGCAAAAATGGGCAGGACACATAAAACTCCGCCGAAAAAAACGGCAAACATATCAAGAGTTATTGCGCTTAAAAGTACCTGGTTCTCAAACACAAATTTGATTCCCGCCGACAAGCTCTGCCAGATATTCTCCTGTTTGTTCCTCTCCGGCAATGGCTGGTTTTTAATAAATGAATAGAACGTTAATC
This sequence comes from Ignavibacteriaceae bacterium, assembly GCA_031292435.1. Classification (GTDB taxonomy): domain Bacteria; phylum Bacteroidota; class Ignavibacteria; order Ignavibacteriales; family Ignavibacteriaceae; genus Fen-1301. The sequence goes on along the minus strand of JARLHD010000249.1, from coordinate 5,266 downwards.
CCATGGCCGAAAATATTATTACCAGTGAGTACGCTGAACCGATTCCAAAAAATCCATATACTAATCCGCCAATGGCTGGACCCGTAATTTCTGCAGTCTGCCACGCAATACTGCTCCATGTTGATGCGTTTCCGAATAATTCCCTCGGTACTAATTGTGCAGCAAATGCGGTCTGAGCCGGCGACATAAATCCGCGTGCAATCCCGGTTATAAATATTACCAGGTAAATTGGAATAACCCCGAATGTTGATAGGATAGGTCTGAAACTTGTCGATATTAAAAATAAAGTTGCCGCGCAAATGAAATATACAAGGTTCGATGCTTGTATAATCTTCTTGCGGTTTATTATATCCGCTGCATGACCTGCAAATAATGCCACGCAAAAAAAAGGAACTACTTCGGCAATCCCGATTAGTCCTAATGAAAGAGCATCATGCGTAAGTGCGTAAACTTGCCAGCCGACAATTACCGATTGCATTTGGATTGCAAACGTCAGTAAAAATCGCGCAATGATAAATCGTCTAAAGTTATTAATCCTCAGCGAAGCATATGCATCCGGAGATTCTAAATTAAATTCCACGGCTTCCTGCAAATAAACTTAAGACAACTTTATTCTTTCTCAGGTTCTACTTCCCATTTATTCAGTGCTTTTATATAAAAGTGCTGCCTTATCGGCAGACGTTACAATCCCTTTTATCATTGCTGAACTGAATCCGTTATGCTCCATCTGGTTTAATCCGGATATTGTGCATCCGCGTGGTGTAGTTACTTTATCGACTTCATTTTCAGGATGACTCTTCATTCCAAGCAGAAGTGTTGCCGCCCCTTTGGCTGTCTGTGAAGCCATAAGCAATGCCTCTTCCGAATGAAAACCGATTTCAATTCCTCCCTGTGAAGCCGCCCTTATTGCCCTCAGGAAAAAAGCTATCCCGCAAGCGCATAATGCTGTGGCAGGTATCATCAACTCTTCATTTATTATCATCGTTTTGCCTACCGCGTTAAATATTTCCTCTGCGTGTTTAAGTGCTTTGTCATTTCCTGCTTCCGATGATAAACATGTCATTGATTCTTTTAACGCTATTGCAGTATTAGGCATTGCTCTAACTACAGGTGTCCCGGCGGGAAGTCTTTTCTTCATTGCAGAAATTGTTGCTCCGGAAACAACAGAAATTACTGTATGTGCTTCCGGCTTTATATAATCTTTAATTTCATCAAGAATCCCGTTCAGCTGCTGAGGTTGAACTGCAATAAGTATGATTGACGATCTTTTAACTGCATTTATATTATCACTTGATACATTAATCTTTTGTTTCTTAAGATATAATATCGGTTTAATATTCCTTTTCGTTATGCTTATGTTTTGAGGCGGGCAAATTTCTGCTCCTGTTAATCCATTAGTTATTGCCAGTCCTATATTCCCGCCGCCTATTATTGCTATTTTAGATTCTTTCATAACTTTCCTGAAAATAATGTTTAATTATAAATATATTAAAAGTTTATCAGGATAACACTATTCAATTTTATAATATTCATATATTAAAGCGTTCATACGCCAACCCATTTTTATTACACTCTATTTTATTTAAATTCTTCTTGAATATTTTCAATCTAACATTTATCTTAAAGCGTTGTTTCAATAATTTACAATCGATTTACTAATTTAATTAGAAGAGGTTGTTATGAGCATAGCTGAAAAATTCCTATCTGAATTACAACAGGAAGCTGTTACTACCCGGAAAATCCTTGAAGCTGTTCCTCTTGAAAAAGGGGATTGGAAACCCCATGTAAAAAACTTTTCCCTGGTACAGCTTGCGACACATGTTGCCGAACTTCCCAATTATCTGTATACAACAATTTCCAAGGATGAATTGGATTTTGCTAAATCAGATTATAAACCTTCAGTTCCTTCTTCAACTGAGGAATTGCTTTCTATCTTTGAAAAGAATTTGAAAAATGCCGAGGAAGCATTGCAAAATTGTTCCGATGATGAAATGAAAAAGAATTGGACTATGCGGAATGGTGATACTATTTTCTTTTCCTCACCCAAAGTCTCTGTTATACGAGGTCTTTGCCTCAACCATTTGGTTCATCATAGGGCACAATTGGGTTTGTATCTTAGACTTTTGGATGTTCCGGTCCCTGGCTCCTACGGCCCAACCGCCGATGAAAAAGCCGGTATGTGATTTTTCTGTTTGGATTTCCGTAATAGTTGATAATTAAATATCCGCGTTAAAATTCTTTACCTAATTTCGATAATATGGATTTGAATTGACTGACGGCTCAATACGTGAAAATATTAAACCCGGTACACATGTAAAAATTGTTCTCAAGGAAGATCAGCGCACTGGAAAATTAATAGAAGGGATTGTCAGGAATATTCTTACAAACTCTTCTAAACATCCTCATGGAATTAAAGTGCGGCTTGAATCCGGCGAAGTTGGCAGGGTAAAAGAAATAATCTCCTGAAAAAATAATTAACTACCTTGTGGGCCCGTATTTATTTAGTTATTTCTTGCAAAAATGATTGATGTTGTCATAAGCTTCTGTTAATCCAAGCTCACCGGCTTTCCCCCAATCATGACAGGCTCCCGTCTTATCGCCAAAAGAATATTTTGCAATCCCGCGGTTATAATATGCCTTTGCATTATTTGGATTTAGCTCAATCGACTTATTATAATCCTGGATCTCGCCCTCATAATCCTTCAAACTTCCTTTTGCTGCTCCGCGGTTACCATATGCATTCGCATATTTTGGGTTCAACTCAATTGCTTTATCATATTCCTCAATCGTCCCATGGAAATCACCCAGATTAAATTTCGCAATACCGCGGTTATAATAAATGTCCGGATCATTTGGATTTAGTTCAAGTGCTTTATTGTAATCCTGGATCGCCCCTTCGTAATCACCCAATTTCCCTTTTGCAATACCGCGTGTCCTGAATATCTTTGCATCATTCCTGTTAAGCTCAATCGCTTTATTATAATCCAGTATCGCACTTGAGTATTCATTTAATTTGTCCCGTGTAATTCCTCTGCTGAAATATGCATCTGAATATCCGGGATTTATTTCGATCGCTTTATTAAAATCTTTTATCGCTTCCTGGTCCTTCCCCAATTTATCTTTTGAGATTGCACGGTAATAAAAAGCTTCAGCAAAACCAGGGGTTAGTTCTATCGACTTATTAAAATCCTGAATTGCCCCGGAATGATCTTCCAGACTTCCTTTCGAAACTCCGCGGTTACAATATGCATCTGCAAAATCTGAATTGAACTCTATTGCTTTATTGTAATCCTGAATCGCTTCTTTGAAATTAGCCAATTTGAATTTAACATGACCGCGGTTATAATATGGTTCAGCAAAATTCGGGTGAAGATCAATTTCCTTACTGTAATCCTGAATCGCCCCTTCAAAATCTCCTAAGTTATCCTTTGCATCCCCCCTGAATCCGTAGGCATCTGCAAAATCTGGATAGAGTTCAATCGCTTTGTTGTAATCCTGAATTGCACCATTATAATCACCCAATTTTCCCTTGGCAACTCCACGGTTATGAAAAGTTTTAGCATCAGGATAAAGCTCAAGCGCTTTATTGTAATCTGCAATCGTTCCCTCAAAATCACCCAAGTGCCGCCTTGCCGTTCCGCGAATGGTATACGCTAATGAATTATTGGGATATTTTTCAATAATGCGGTTAAATAACCTGATGTTTTTCTGATAAATCTTTGTTTTGGTTTTATTGAATCGGTCTTTAAACGATTGAGAAATTTTCTTAAACATTATTTAAATTTCCTCTTCTGGTACCATTAAAAAATTTATTATCCGTTTAGATTCAAATTAATAGAATGAATTTCTTAAGCAATTCAGAAATCTTTACAAAATCAATATTTAAATATAAGATTTCTTAAGGATATAGATTGTTTATTTAAATCTAAATCCTTAAATAAAACTTTCGCTCTATATGTCGGATAAAAATATTATCAATCACAGTTATCACCATTACAATCTCCTAAAAAAAAGAATCCCTCTACTATATATTGTCAGAATTCCTCTTTTTTGCCATTTCAACATCAAATGCACCGAAAGTAAAAAATGACTACCTCCACACGATCTTATTTTTGCCATCTTTTTCATGAATGGCAAAAAATAAGGTTTTCGACAATAATATATAGAGGGCGTTCTTTCAAATATTGAACACCCTTCAATGCTCTTACTCATATTCTCCCCATCCCCCCGGCGGACTTTCCCCCGCTGCAATTCAAATTCCTTCCAACTAACAAACACCTAACACAGAACTAACTCAGATCTATGGCAGATACCTAAAACCGGTATCATTGAAGAGACACTGAAGACACACTGAAGTAACAAGGATGCCTCCTTCATCCCAATCCGTTTCCAAAAAGCCCAAATGTTACGTTTATAGAATGAAATAGTACTAAAACAACTTGCTCATGTTAGTTTATACTTAGAATAACCACCTATTATAATTACCCTCACCCTACATTCACTATATAATGCTGGTATATTGCTGGCATCCGCATACTATACAGGTGGCATCGATTGTAACGAACTATTCCAAATATATCTGATACTTTTATTTTTAGCAATCCTTCCTCTTTTTCCTTAATAAAACTAATTAGTTGGAATCTGAGATCTTGTTTAATAAATATTATTTTTGTTCACTATTTTATAATAATCATTTTTTTAACCTGAGAGAACTGTCCCGCATCTAATTTGTAGAAATAAATCCCACTTGGAATATTAACTGCATTAAAGTTAATTGAATAGTTTCCTGCGGACTTGTATTCCTTCTCCAGTGTTCTTACCGTTTGACCCAATGTATTATAAACGACGAGCTTTATATTTGAGGCTGCTGGAATTGAATAAGAAATTACTGTGCTGGGATTAAATGGATTTGGATAATTCTGAGCAAGGTTAAATCTATTAGGCAATTTATTTGATTCATTGAAAACGTTTGTCGATGGATTGTCAGAGATTTTGGCAATATATGTAGATCCATAAAGTTGAATTGATCCAAAGGTAGCGTTCCCTTGAAACCAGCCTGTAGAATAAATATTTCCATTTTCATCATTTGCAATACTGTAACCAATAGCCCCCTGAGTTCCACCCGCTTGTTTAACCCATAAACAATTTCCATTTGAATCATATTTTGCAAAAAAAACATTTTGACCAATGGAAGTAACTTTAATTGAATCAAATGTTGCTATTCCTGTGAAATATCCCGTAACAAAGCTATTGCCTTTTTTATCCG
>JARLHD010000248.1 GCA_031292435.1 Ignavibacteriaceae bacterium | reverse complement strand
TTCCATGTTCAAGAAAAATAAAACTCTCGATTATTTCAAATATTTCTATATATTTGATAACGTAAATAGGTGGATTATTTAATTCCGTATAAGCTAAATTATTTATAGTGTTATGAAAAAATACCTTGTGATTTTCTTTATAGCTGGTGCTATTATAGCACAGCTCTCTGCTTACCCTAAAAAATCTTTGGTGGAAAGATATACCAACGCTTCATGCGGCCCTTGTGCTGAGGCAAATGTTTGGTACATACCCACAACTCTAGACATGGTTAATTCCAATTCTATTGCTCATATCGTATATAATGTTAATTGGCCAGGCACCACTGATCCTATGTATCTTCTAAACTCTTCCGATAACGCACAGAGATGGAGTTATTATGGTGTAAATGCTGTTCCATGGATCGATGTAAATGGAACCACAATTAGTACTGATCAGGTTTCATTAACAAATGCAGTAAATTCTGGAAATTCTCAGATTTCCCCATTCAGGATTATTCTTACTCCCGAAATATTCTCGAATAAAGTCATGAATATTCATGTTAAAATACTTCATGATCCTGGTGATGTAACATCTTTTCAAAATACTATGCTTCAAGTAGGTCTTACTGAAAAAACAGTAGCTTTTTCATCCCCTCCGGGTGCAAACGGTGAGTCTGTTTTTTATAGCATTACCCGTAAGATGCTTCCTGATGCAAAAGGAACCTTGTTGAATATTCCTGCTCCGGGCGATTCATTAGAAATGGATCTAATGTATTTCCCAACCACATCTTTTTTAACAGCAGTGAATTTGGATAGCCTGAGGGTTGTTGCCTTTATTCAGAACGATAACACTAAAGAAATTTACCAGTCCGAAATGTCTGACATGCAGAAAGGGACACATATAAATGCTGCCTTTCAGGTGGATGATAATTTAGGTGCTGCTCCTTTTTCCGTTTCTTTTCATGACTATTCAACTCCTGCTGATTCTGCCCAGATTACTTCCTGGAAATGGGACTTTAATAATGATGGCGTTATTGAATCTACAGATCCTAATCCAGTCTATAAATTTCAGGATAAACAATCTTATACTGTTAGCCTTACGGTTACTGATAATAAACAACATCAATATACCCGTACTCTTACAAACTTCATTACAGCAATAGGATCATCTTCAGATATACTTGTTGTGAATGGTATTGATTATTCTACTGCTGCATATGTAACAGAAATGACAAATTTCTATAACAATTCTGTCTGCTTTGGTAATCACAATGTCGATATCTGGGACCTTTTTGGAGGTCAGGGATTTAATTTTGCAGGTAATTCGAAAGTGAAGCAGGTGGATTTGTTCAACAGGACCATACCTGTCTCAGTTTTAAAGTTATATAAAAAAATTGTATGGATAGGTAATAATTATAATGGCGACCTTAATAATTTCAATTCTGCTTCTGTAATTCAGTATGTTCAGCAGGGAGGAAATTTCCTCCTGGCAACAAGAATGGCTTCTACATTTTTTGATGCCTCTCTTCAAAACTATTGTGGAGCTCAGTTATCAGGTGATTTGACGGTTGATTTTCTGCATTCTCTGGATAATAACCTGGTCAATATGTCATCTATTACTTCCGGTACTAATACACTGGTTGATTTAGTAATGCTGAATTCAAATTCCCAGGCAATCCCAATATTTACTTCCGATACTACTTCATCCTGGAAGGCTGGATTCAGGATGCATAATGCTAATGAAGGTGTATTTATTTTTATCGCAGGTCGTCCTTACAGGTATGACCCTGTTGCTTCATCTCAAAATTATTCTTATATCCTTGATAATTGGATGACTGCCCAACCAACTGGAATTAAAGACAATGGCCAGGACAACATTGCGAAAAGCTATAATCTCGATCAGAACTATCCCAATCCTTTTAATCCATCAACATCAATAAGATATTCTGTACCGAATGATGGTATGGTTAATTTATCAGTCTATAATACATTAGGTCAAAAAGTTGGTTCACTGGTAAATCAGTTTACAAAAGCAGGGAACTATGAAGTAAAATTCGATGCCTCCCGTTATGCAAGCGGAATATACTTCTATCGTATCGAATCTGGAAGTTTTACATCTGTTAAAAAAATGATTTTAATGAAATAAAAGAAGAATGCTATGAAAAAAAATAAGATACTTTTGATAATGCTCCTTGCCCTTTTGGGTAAGGTTACTTTAGCTCAGACTTTTACAGCAACTGTTCCTGACACAATTAAATCGGATACTCTGAATTCTGAAATTATATTTAATGTTAAGATTACTAATATATCAAATTCTCCGCTTTCAGTTTTTATGGTAAGGAAATCAAATATTCTTCCTGCAAACTGGCAGTCGTCACTATGTTTTGATTTTTGCTTTGCTCCCTTTATAGATAGTATTGCAACAACTACTGGTTTTTCTAGTACACCTCTGGCAGTTGGCGAAAATAGAACCATTTCTCTGCATGTCTTTCCTGCTGTTATCCAGGGATCTGCTAGTGTAAAATTAGTTATTGGTAACCTGAACAACCCTTCTGAATATAAAACTCTTAATTTCACTGCCACCACTCTTATAACTTCAATTCAGGATTTGTCAGCTCCGGGAGGTTATTATCTGGCTCAGAATTATCCTAATCCCTTTAACCCGTCAACCGTTATTAATTACAACGTTGTCAGTGCTGGACAGGTTACTCTAAAATTATATAACATTGTTGGAAAAGAAATCGCTTCATTGGTAAATGAATATAAAGAACCGGGAAATTATTATTATGAATTCAACGGAAAAAATTTGACCTCCGGAGTTTATCTGTATAAGTTTCAGTCCGGAAATTTCGTTTCTGTTAAAAAAATGATATTGATGAAATAATAATCCCTCTGTTCAAATGAAATCTATATTGCTATTTATTTTAGGTTTGATCCTATGGGGATGTCAGACTAGCCCTCCAGTTTCTTCTGATTCGGGCATAACAATTGTTGGAAATGACTCTACCGTAATTGTAAAATATTCTCCGCAGCTTTCCGGGATAAATAAAACCGTCTTAATAGAAGACTTCGCTAATGTCAGCTGTGTTCCATGTGTTATCTCAAATAAAACAATTGAGTCTCTTACGAATTATACATTTGGTCATAGTTCGGTAGCAGCCGTAAAATATGCCGCCAACTTCCCATCACCTTCTGATCCTTTCTATCTTGCTAACCCTTCTGTTTGTAGTACAAGGATGTCTTATTATAATATATTTACTGCACCCACTAATATTATCGATGGAATTTTAAAACCTGACCCGACAGATTCAAATGATGTCATAAGTAAAATCACTCAGCGTCTCCAGGTCCCTTCGAAACTTAAAATAACTGTTAATGACAGTATTTCTGCGGATGATTATTTTATCCGGTTCTCTATAGAAGTCAGGGACACAACAAATCTTAATTTTAACAATCTTATCTGCAATATCGTAGTTACTGAAACTGATATCCAGTTTACCACTCCTCCCGGTTCAAATGGTGAAACTGAATTTTATGATGTAATGAGGGTTATGTTTCCCACGGGTGCGCAGCAGATTCAATTAAATACCAACCAGTCTACTTCGGTCATGAATTTAAGGCAGTTGAAAATAAATTCTAACTGGAATAAACAGAAACTTCATACTGTTATATTTATTCAGGATAAATCAACCAAAGAAGTAATACAATCAGCGTCAACCTATAATAAATAATGAGAACTCTTATGCGTGCAATTTTGCTTATTTGTCTTTCACTGTTATCCCTTAACCTCTCATATCCTCAGGATCATCAGAAGAAAACCCCCAATGTAAAACTTGAAGATTTGGATGGTAAAAAAGTTCAGCTTAAAAGCTATCTTGGCAAGGGACCTGTTCTTATCAGTTTCTGGGCTACCTGGTGCAAACCATGCCAGGAAGAACTTGCTGAATATCAGAAGATTTATAATGATTATAAATCAAAAGGATTTCAGATGCTGGGCATCTCCATAGATGATGAAAAAACAGTTGCTAAGGTAAAACCATATATTAAATCAAAGAATTATAACTTTACTGTTCTCCTTGATAGTAATTCTGATGCGGCACGTGAGTTTTATGTTCAAGATGTCCCCAATACTTTTCTTGTGGATAAAAAAGGAAATATAGTTTCTTCTCACCATGGTTATAAAAGAGGGGATGAGTTGGAATTAAAAAAGAATATTGAAGAACTTCTGAAATAAATAATTAAATCCTGATGAAATCATTTTACTCTGTTTCTGTTGCAGTATTGCATCTTTTGGTCATAATATCAATTCCAATATATTCCCAGGATTCAACAGATTCGAAATTTGATCATCAATATTCGCTTCCTTCCGGAGTAACCTTATTAAATCAGCTGAAATATTCTAATGATACTCAAAGGAATCTTGAAATATTCGAGGATTGGTTTAACCTCGATTACCGCTATGATATTTTCTCTACCGGGATCCGCCTCGTTTCCTTCGAACCTAAAGACCCGACTGTCGCCGGGTTAAATAGAAAATATACCGACATCGATTTCAAATATCTCAAGGTTGATTTAGGTGATGCTGATGAAGGTCTGGAGGTTACTGCAGGTAATTTCTATGCAATGTTCGGCAGGGGACTGGTTCTTAAAAGCTATGAAGACCGTAATATCAGGATTGACAACAACCTCCTCGGTGTTTTAGTAAACGGCAGATATATGGGATTTACTCTTTCTGCCCTGTCCGGTATGCCCGAGAACCTCAATGCAGAAAGAGTTGATGTCCTTCATGCTTTCGATCTGGAATACGATGGATTCAATCCAATTAAAGCAGGATTTACCTTTGCATCAAACCAGCCTGCTGACGATGCCGCGGCCCAGACCAGGGTAGTCTCTTTCCGGATACTGCCTAAAATTTGGAATTTTGAATTCTATGGTGAATATGCAATTAAGCAGAATAAGGATCAGCAGCAGCAGTACTTCAATAACAGCCGTTCAATTATAGGAAAGGCTTACTATGGGAGTATGAATTTCTACTATGATAAGTTTTCTCTGTTCTGTGAATATAAGTATTATGATAATTTTCTGTTTGGAACTGCCGATAACAGTGTAAATTATAATACCCCTCCTTCGGCAAGAAAGGATTATTCATTTATCCTTCTCAACCGTCACCCATCCCCGCTGAACCAGAACGACGAACAGGGTTATCAGATAGAAGCAAATTATACGGTTAATGACGGAATATTCCTTTCCGCAGTATATGGACTGACAAAAACTCTTCCGACAAGTTCATTTTATCAGATAATAAACAATTCAAATCTTCCAGAAATGACCCAGCTTAAAGAAAGTCTTCTTCAATCGGATATTACCTGGAGCAGTAGTTTATCAACTATAGCTGCAATAGCATATAATGAAGAACTTGCCACCAATACTGTTAATATTACTCCGATCCTAGAAAACAGGTTTTACTTCTCTGATATAAACACCATAAATTTTATAATAGAGCATCAGCAGACCAGGAACAGAACTACCCTTGAACATTATTATGAAGATGTTTTTACTCTTGAGTATCTTCGCTCTCCTAAATTCTCCGTATCACTTGTTTCTGAAATTGATACGCATGAACCCGACCCCGGGAGAATTGTGAGAACCTTATGGAATTTTATTCAGTTCGGTTATAATATATTTGGACAAACAGATATTAACCTTCTCATTGGTTCACGTCAGGCAGGAGCAATTTGTATTGGAGGTGTGTGCCGCTATGAACCGGAATTCCATGGTGTAGAATTTAAAATGGTAACCCGTTTATAGAATTACCTCCTTAAAAATAATTCTGGAAATCCAGAGTCTTTTTCTAATAACAAATATTTCTCTTTCAAAATTTAAGAACCACATCTCACAAGAATATATTATATTAGTACAAATATAATTGTAAAACATCCATACACACCGGTAAACATTAATGAGTTCTGAGTTTGATCATTATATTAATCTGTTAGGGAATCCTGATAATCCGGTTTTCTTATCTATTTTATTTATTATCCTTTTCGTTTTTATCATCTATATTATTTATTTGAAGTTTTTTATTCCTGCCAAAAAAAAACATTTAAATGAAAAAAGAGATTTGGAATTAGATAACCTCCGGATTATCGGCGCTTTTTCCGAGTCGGATCCTAATCCGATTGTCAGGACTGATACCAAAGGCGATATTATCCATTTTAACAGATCTGCTCAAAAGTTATTTCAATTGCAAAAGGGAGGGAAGATCAATCTTAAACAAATATCTCCTGAATTAAATTTTAATTACGAAAAAGAAATCGGAAATAGTTCAAATATCCAGCTTGACTTAACGGTTGGTGATAAAAATTATTCTGTCTACTTTTATGGTATAAAAACTCTCCAAATGGCCCGGGTTTATTTTATTGACCATACAGAAAGAATAATTTACCAGAAACAACTTGTTGAATCGGAACAAAAATACCGGTCACTTTCTTTTTATCTTCAGGACCATATGGAAGAAGAAAAGGATCGGATCGGTTTGGAACTGCATGATAGCATTGGTCAGAATCTATATCTGGTTAAATTGAAAATAAATAATTCGGTAGATAATGACACATTTAAAAAAAATGTTATGGAAATTAACGAGGCATTAGATTCAACTATCTCCGAATTACGTGAAATATTATTTAATCTCAAACCAAAGGTTCTTGAGGATATGGGGCTCTTGGAGGCAGTAAGAACATTATCCGAAAAAATCTCTGCTAATTTCAAAATTAAAGGAGAAGTAGATTATGCCGGAACCCCCATCCGGTTAAACAAAAAAACTGAACTATACTTGTTTCGAATTATTCAGGAATCACTGAGTAATATCCTTAGACATTCCAGGGCAACCGGATATTTTATTCAGTTTGTATTTTCGCCTTCCACACTAAAAATTCATATAGCAGATAACGGCATCGGTTTTAATACCAATGAAATATCCCAATTTAAACAATATGGAATGCTCAATATGTCCGAACGTATTAAGACACTTAATGGTAAGATGAAATTGAACTCTTCTGATGAAGATGGCACATCTCTTTATTTTGAAATCCCTTGTGGTGTTATATGATTAGTATTAGAGTTTTGCTGTGTGATGACCATACCCTATTTAGAACCGGTATAGTAAGTATTCTAAGAGATGAACCGGGAATCTTTGTGGTAGGAGAGGCAGCTGACGGTTTTGAACTAATAAAAAAATATGAACTATTGAAACCCGATGTCATTATTGCTGATATATCCATGCCCGGACTATCAGGGACCGATGCGGTAAGTGAATTGAAATTAAAATATCCAAATATCCGGGTATTATTTTTAACTATGCTGACTGGAGAACAATATGTTTATTATGCTATTAAGGTGGGAGGACTTGGGCTGGTTAATAAGACTGTCGAAAAAGGTGAGCTGGTTTTTGCTATAAATGAAGTGTTCCATGAAAGAAATTATTTCGGAACTTTATACAACCAGGAAAAAATCAAAGAGATATTAAAAAAATATGAAAATCTTCCAGTTCATATGGATCTGGAATTAAAAGAAGGACTTTCGGAAACAGAAGACAAGATTCTTCTTTTAATTAGCGAAGGTATGACTAGTTTGGAAATTGCTGATGCTATTCATTTAAGCAAAAAAACGATTGACTCATACCGTATTAAACTTATGAAGAAATTTGATTTGCCCAATTCCTCTTCACTCATCCGATTTGCTCTGAGATATTCAGAATCGAAACAATAATAGTACAATTACCATTATCAGAGAAAATTTATAGTACAAGTACTATAGTTCAGGAGTAATTCTTAGTATTTGTACTAATTCAAATTATTTCCATCTATGATAAGTTACCTGTATAATAAATAACAATTAGGTAATATCATGGGTGCATTTAAGTTGGTCCTTTTTGCATTTATATTTTCCTTCAACCTTAGCTGGTCGCAAAATATTGTTGGTAAAGAGTATACCATGGTTGATGCTGATAATATTTATGGTCCGGTTATTACTTCAGTTCAGATTTCCAGTAACTTCCTTATCAGCTTAACTAATAGTACAGTTAATTTTATTATGTTTAGGATTAATAATGGAAATCTTATTATTTTAGGTGATAATAGGAAATCATTGCATCCTTCAGGTATTAAGATAAGCCCTCAGGATGAAATGCGGGTTTTTAGTGTTTCATTACTAAAAAAGCTAATATCAGATGGAAATGAAACAAATACCAAAATTGAAATACGAAATAACAATATCCTCACATTAACTAATGGAAATTATACTCTGGAAATGTCCTGGCCTTGCCCCCCTACTTGCGATTAAAATAATTACCAGACTGATATTCTATTTTAATTTTGTCATGTGGCTTCTGCCTCCCTTCAAGCAGCAAAAGGGGGGCTTTTTCTTATACTTTCTTATTCTGGCTCTCACTGATACTACCGGTTATCTGATTTTTTATCTGTTTCATATACCTCCTTATTATTTTTATGCTTTCTTTTCTTTGCTTATATTATTTGCTTCACTTCATTATACTCATTCACTAAAACTATGGTTAATTTTATTTAATATAATTATTTCCATAATAGGAACTGTATTATTTTACATCTATAAGGATGTCCGGATACTCATTTTATTAACGGCTTATCTTCATTTAATAATACTCTTCAATTTTATCATCTACTCCGTTCAAAAACTCTTTCTTAGAAATATTCTTTACTCATATCTTTTATTACTCATCTTCTATGAATTTACCTTGGTCGCAAAATCAGTCATATATGTCTATAGTATAAGAACAAGCATACCTCTTATATACCTGTTAAATGCACTGGAAGTTTTAATTTGCATCTATTTTGTTACCTTTAACCTCAAAACTGGATACCGGTTCCGTCCTAATCGGAATATCCTGATCACTGAATAGTATAAGTACTACTGAATATGAAAAAAAATAGTACAACTACTATTGTTTTTTGAAAAGATATAGTACTTGTACTAATTCTTTTTCTCATTCTATTCCATAATATGCATACCGGAAATTTAATTCCGGGAAGAATCCCTTCCCATAAACTTAAGATATGTATTAAAATGAGAATATTTATTAGCTACAGCAATCCTGATTTAACTATAGTTCGTACACTTGGTAACCAACTAAACATTTTTGGGGATGTGTTCTATTGGAATCAATCCAATATCCCCGGTACGGTGGCATGGGAACAGATCTATAATTGGATAGATAATTCAGATATAGTAATAGTCCTGATTACAGGTAACACTGTAACCAGGGCTATATCTGTTGGGCAGGAAGTGAGAAGAGCAAAAGCAATGGGTAAAAACATTGTACCAATTGTCTCAAACGGTGTTCTCCCCTCAGAACTTGGCTTCCTTTCTGGCGTAACATATCAGCCGGTTGATGTGTTGAATCCTTTACCCTCTATTTCAAGGGTTACCGAAGTAGTTAACGGTTGTTATGAAAATGTTCAGCAGAATAAGAGGATTGCTCTTGGCTTGGTTAGCATAGCTTTTTTAATGCAACTCGCTGGAGATGAAAAATAGAAGGAGACTAAATTGACTAATATAAAAATTATTCCTAACGATGTAGTCTTAAAGTTAAATTTCAGGTTCTATACTGCTCAACAGTTCATTTATACAATAACAATTCTAAATAGTAAAACAGGACAAACAATTTCCAAATCGCAAGGACAATGGGATGGTAAGACTAGTTTTCAATTAGGAAAAGCCAAAGACCTTCTTGGGAATTTATTGACCATCAATTGGACAATAATTGATCTGGCAGGCAGAGGTAAAAACATTAATGCAGAAGCAATCGTAACTCAAAACAATAAAGAATGTTTAAATCATATTTCATGTATGGGGACAACAAAGAATACAACATCAAATATTCCCACTAGTGGAAAATTCATTAAAGCCTCTTATTCTTTTTCATGATACCCCGCCTGCTGAATTTTTTTTAACCTCGCAGGTTTTATTATGTTCACTCTCGATTATCTAATGCCATTAAATTTACACCACATGGCGGGAAAGTCGTTGGT
>JARLHD010000247.1 GCA_031292435.1 Ignavibacteriaceae bacterium | reverse complement strand
TGTGAAAAATGATTGGCATCGGATACATTTATATCTTTGAAGGAAGACCAGGTGGTACCATTATCAGAAGTATAGGATACAGCAATGGGAGGAGAAGTAGCAGTAAACCTTGACCAGATTACAAATGTTCTTCCGTTAAACGGGCTTGAAGGATTATTTATCGTAAATGTATGATTCTTATCCTGTGATCCAGAAATAATTTTAGTTGCTGCAGCCCAGGTGTTACCATAATCAGTTGAATTAGTGACCCATACTCCGTTACCGGAATAACTGAGGTATGACTGATAAAATCTTCCATTCATATCTATTGAAGGGGCGGGATCACCTCCATGGTCACTAATAGGCGCAGCTTTTGTTGTATCACTTCCGAACCAGTTAGTCCCCCCGTCAGTTGTTACAAAAACGCCCTCGCTAAAAAAAATAGTAGAGCCTAATTTTGCAGAATTAGAAGATCCATACATAATATTTTTATTAGTCGGATGTGTCACAATGGGAACTTCACTTTGTGTTGTAGTGCTGGGATAAACCCTGAAATTAGGATATACTATTGCACTCCCTGTCGTGGTTTTTTGCACCATTACAGAGGTATTTTTATTCACATAGTTTAATTGACTTTGCATATCCGGAATATTGTCATTGCCAGCATTTACCTGACCAATATTCATCATCCTCGGATCCTGATACCATTTCCGGGAATCAGTTTTTTCCTGGGCATCAGAAATGGAAATAATCGTTGTACATATCATTAAAGTAAAAAGGAACTGTTTCATTTTTTATCCAATAGATTTTAAAAATAGGTTACAAAAGTGTTCATAATTTATTATTTAACCAAGCTCATTTTTTTAGTTAATATTTGTGAACCTGCGGTTAATTTATAAAAATAAACCCCGCTTGATAATTTAGAAGCGTTGAAATTAATTTCATAATTTCCTGCTGCTTTATATTCACTGACTAATGTACTGACAAGTTTACCCAATACATCAAAAATTTCAATTTTAACTTTTGAACCGGACGGAATATTATATTGTATAATTGTTGACGGATTAAAAGGATTAGGATAGTTTTGCGCTAAAGAAAAACCTTTAGGTAAAGTATTCGATTCGGTTCTGACACCTGTTGGGATTGCATAAGAAACATTACGTAGAATTGAACCCCATGTTCCAAGAGCAAAAGCTGTATCTCCGGGGGTGATATATATTTTTGCGCCAGTAGGAAGATGATAATTCTCTAACGTCCAGGAAATACCACCGTCAGTAGTTCGACATGCAGCTGTAACAGAATTACCGCAGACATAACCAGTGTTTGCATCCTTAAAATCCATTGTGTTCACATCAACAGGAGCCGGGAGTGCATAGGTAGTCCAAGTTGCGCCTCCATCTAATGATTTCGCAACTCTTTTAGTTCCATAATTAGTACTAATGTATAAGGTATTTTTATCAATAACTTTAATAGCCCTGATCTGGCTGGTAAACGGAACAGGCACGGGGACCCAAGTTGCACCACCGTCATTAGTTTTATAAATTGGTTTACCTGATGAATTCATTGACAGATAACCATTATCTTCATCAGCCATGTCAGCTGAAGAAACTCCATAACCGGCTCCAGAAGTTACCTGTGGTATCCAAGTAGTTCCACCATCAGTAGTTTTAAAGACATTAGTATCACTAGGAGAATAATTAATAAAGACCCATCCTGTTTTTTCATCTACAAATTTCATAGAACTAAGGTTATTAGTTCCACCGGGACTGGTTAATGCATTCCAATTCAGACCTGCGTCAGTTGTTTTCATTACTACACTATTAGTACCGCAAACAAAACCCACTTTATCACTAACCAATGAGATTGCAGAAACATCAAAATTTGTTATAAGGTCCCAAGGCGCAAAAGTAGTACCGCCATCAGTTGACCGAAAGACCTGTCTAAGACCTGAATTCCATTGCCTACCTCCAGCAATTATAATATTTGTTCCAGGGAATTCTTTGATATCGAATAAAATCTGAGTTGTATACTCTACAGTATTGGATCCCCAAGAAAGACCTTTATCAGTAGATATTAATACAACACCGAAATTACCGGTAATCACCCATGTAGAACCAATAATATCAAGAGAATACCATTCCAAATAATCAAAAGTACCCCAAGTCAAGTTAATAGGCACACCAGTCCAAGTGGTTCCAAAATCAGTAGTTTTCCAAAGATTACCCGGATCACCGACGGCATAAATTTCAGAATCGGAAACCATTTTGAGCTGATAATACGCCCAATCAGATTGTGGAGTCTGGATTTGAGTCCAAGAATCGCCTCCATCAGTAGTTCTAGAGCAAAGTCCATCTGAACCAGCAACAAGAACATTATTAGCGTCCATAGAAGTTGCGCACATCATACTTTGCGGAACAACTGTATTCATTGTATTCCAAGTTTGCCCGCCATCAGTTGATTTAGAAACCGAACCATCCATTGTAATAATGTATACAGTTTGTTTGTCAGGAACACATAAAGCAGAAACAGAAAAACTATTATTAGAATAAATGATAGACCAAGTAAGCCCACCATCAGTAGTATTAACTACAGTACCATGTTCACCATCTCCAGAACCAAAGCCGATATATCCCACACTCTGGTCAACGAAATTCATTATTTTTCCATTCTGGTTGGCAGGAATTAAACCACCTGCTACAGATGTAAAAGTGACTCCTCCATCAGTGGTTTTTGCTATATATCCTGCACTGCCAGTAATAAGCCCATTGTTTGCATCGGTGAAATACAAGCCACCATTACCTCCAATTGTTCCAGCTACATCAGGGTTACCAGCTGAATTCTGAAAATACCAAGTAAGACCAGCATCAGTTGTTTTTTGATATAACCCATCACCCCCAACACATATCCAGGTTTTTGCATTAATAATCTGGATATGATTAATCGGATTAGAATGCGGTGAAGGAATTATAAACTTCCAGTCCTGATGATCCTGTGCATTTAATTTACCGAGCAGGAATGATACCAAAATTAGGGAAATTAGTAATACATTATTTTTCATTTTAGGTTCTCCTTTATTATCCAAATGCTATTTAAGCATAATCATTTTTTTAACATTGATAAAATTGTTTCCGTTAATTTTATTTATTGCAGTCATTCTATAGATATAGACGCCGGACGCTAGTGTTTTATGAATTGTACCAGTACTTAATTCAACTGAATAAAATCCAGCAGATTGTTCTTTATTAACAAGTTCACCAACTTTTTGACCTGTAATATTAAATATTTCTATCGATACTTTCGAGTCAACAGGAAGCTGGTAATCAATTTTTGTTGAGGGATTAAAAGGATTCGGGTAATTCTGGCTTAAAATAAATTCAACCGGAAGAGCAATTTCCGACTCAACAGTATTACTATATAAAAATGAACCATCCAAATTAATAATTTTTAACCGATAAGCATACATACCCGCAGTAATATTTTTATCAGTATAAGAGTATTGCTTTGATACGGTACTATTTCCTGTTGCTTTTACTTCACCAACAATTTTCCAATCATCCTGTATTACTTTATTTTTTACAGAAGTTCTTTCAATATTAAAATAATAAGTATTCTTTTCTGAGGCAGTCTTCCAATTAAGAGAAATGTCTTTCCCCTGAGCATTAGCAGTAAAAGAAACTAATTCTACAGGAAGAGGGCTACCGGTTTCATCAGCCCCCATATATGGAGTTTCAAATCGTTGGTCACCATCGATATCTGTGGTTATTCCGTCAATGAAAGTACCGCTTAATTTAAGATCCCCGATAGATTCTCCTGTAAGATGTAAATCTGATTTAGAAACAAAATCGACGGAATCAACAACTGAATGAATATCTCCCAAGGATGCATTTTGGAATCCATTAACACCAGACAGTGCTGTATAATCTGAACCCCACCAATTACCCAGAACTCCATTATACCCACTCCCGGAAGGAGTAAAGTAATCGTTATAATCCATCATGGATACCCCCCCCTGTGATTTTATCCAGACAGCATAATTTTTTGCCCCTGAAATTCTTCCACCAAGCGTATTAATCAAAATATTATTTCTTAAATCTATATTATAACTTGAGGTAGTGCCATTACCTCCATCGATGGCAAATGCTGCTGAAGGAATAGGATTCGTTCCTCCGGTGACTTGTGTACCATTCATATTAATAGAATTAAAATAAACATGGATGTCTGATGCATTTGTTATCCGGATTCCCACTGGACTATTCTGGAGAGTAGTAGTGGTCCCATAATCACCATTACTTAATCCGGAAATAAAGTTATTGAATATTTTCAAACCAGATATATTACCAGCAAGAGAACCACCAATCAGCATCCCCATAACCGGCTGGCTACCATGAGCAAGGCTAATAATATTATTTATAATATTATTACTTATAATTCCATCCGTTAAGGGTTCAAAAATTTCAATTCCCGCAACACCTGCGACAGCAGAACCGACCGATGAAGAATCAATCATATTAGAAATCTGATTACCGGAAATAAGAGGAGCGATGCAACCCCGAAGATATATTCCACGGTAAGAAACAGTATATACAGAATCGCCGATCATATTATTAAGAATACTAAGCCCATTGTCTTTACCCCATGGAGAGCCACCAACAAATATTCCATAAGAACAACGCTTAATAACATTATTCTGGATAGTGCAAAAGTCATTATTTTCTCCGATATCAGTATTAGCAGGATTTTGGCTTGAAACCTTAACTGCCTGATCGCTTCCTTTGACAAACGCATTTATATTACAATTTTTTAATATTACATGAGTTGCACCATTTCCAGGTCCAAGACTAGCTACATAAAAAACAAAACTTCCACCATTGGGGCAATTATTATTCAGAGTCAGATCGCGCGATGTAGTACCGTTTGAAGAACCGTCCAACGTGAAATAACTCATTCCATTAATAAGAACGAGAATAGTATTTGATGCGGGACTTCCAGTGAATCCAGTAATAGCAACTCCAGACGCAGCGGGTTTTAATGTAACAGTATTAGTTGAACTTGACCCTGCATTTTTTTGGAATATGATTGGGAAATTTTCACCTATTGAAGTAAAGGTTGAATCTAAAATAAAAGTAACCGGACCAGAAATTACTCCATTGTTCAGTGCATTTACTGCAGCTGTTAATTTTGTAAAATTGGGTGAGACTTCACCAGGACCAATATGGTAAGTCCCACTCAGACCATTTAATACAGTATAGAGAAAAGGAGAGGGAGGAGTTGCTGCGGAAGGAGGATTAATTCCAAATCCACCAGCTCCTATTGATGGAAGTGAGCCCACATTTGGAGTGGCAGCATTATCCTGTGCAACGATATAATAATCGACAGTTTGACCAACAGAAACACCACTACCAAATGTAAACTGATATTGGTTATCCCCCAGACTGACTGCTGTCACAGCATTATAAACAGAACCCGATGATTTCCAATATAATCTGGGGAGACCAATTCCACTAATCGGGACACCTGATGCATCATTTATTGTTACAGTTAATGTCCGATTTGATAATGAAGCAGTATTTCCTAATGGAGTAAAAGAAATTACAGGGGAAATCTGATCTTTAATTATTCCAGTGAATTCATTTGCGCCTACATCCGGAGTTGAATTATTTCTTGAATTGCCATAATAATCATCAGAAATATTAACAGGTGAATTTACCGGAATACCACCACTTTCCAATGTAGTTGCAACATTTGTCTTGATATGTAAGTCATATGGTTTGGAAGCAGTATTAACAAAATGAGGCAATTCAGTAAATGAATGGGAATCCGATGATAAGTAATTCTTTAGGTCACTAATAGTCTGGACAGAATTTGTTCCATCAAAATAAATAAGGTTATTCGTACCGGGAGTACCACAATAAAAATCATTTGCATCGGAATTTAATGAGTATTCCGCAGTGGAAACAGCATTTCTTCTGAATGCATAATTTATTCCGGCACCATTTTGAACAGAATTATTAATAAATAAATTATTCTTTAATTCAATCATACCATGGGAAGCGGTGGCATAAACTGCTGTAGTTCCGAAATCAGTCCCAGTACTTGTGGAATTGAGATATACCGTATTGAAGTAAGCACCTGTAAAAGAGAAAGAATTTGTATTGGAAAGATAAAGCCCACATATTAATAATAAACTTGTACTGCTAGCAATCGGGTCATTCAAGTCGGATATAAAATTGTTATATAAATAAAGGTTATAACCACCTTCAGCATCTATTCCAAGTAATACCGGAGAATTCCCATAAGCAGTCAAATTATAAATATTATTTTTAGATAGATAAAGAGTATTATAAACAGCACTGAGATCCATACCGTATATATAAGCACTACCACTATATGTTCCACCATTATTATTATTAATAAGTAATGCATATATCTGATTACCAGTTATATTTCTGTTACCAAAAGGATTCCCACCACCCAAATACATCCCATAAACAAATCCACTTCCATTAACTATGTTTGACGAAATAGTGAGATCATGCATCTGATTATTGTTATCATCTTCATTTATAGCCATTGAATATGAGTAAAATCCATAAAGATTTGAAGTTGAAGATGTACCTGATTGGTTGTGCATTGAATTGAATGCAATAATATTAGAACTAAAATTAATGAGACCAGTAGAAGCATAAATCCTTGTACTATACATATTACCAGTTGATAATTTTGAGTTATTAGTAACAGTGTTAAAGCTAAAGTTGATATTTACAGGAGTTGCATAATTTCCACCAGCATCTATTCCATTCCAATTTCCGGCTCCTGCAAATGTATTATTGATAACGGTATTTCCGGTCATAATCAGGTTTCCCACTGATGCTGAGTTCTGAACACCCGCAAAAGTACCTGTAATTGTGGCGGATGAATAACTACAGTTCCGGACAGTATTATTACTGATATTTACAGTATTATTTATTCCTGATCCCCCCATTAGACTTGAAATGCCGGCCATATTACTTGTAGATGCATTTGGATTATCATTAACCATGGTAATTGTATTACCGGATATTTCACCGTTTGATGTCAATGCATTATCTGTATAAATCCCAAAAATGTTAGCGAATGAACCATTGTTTCCGGTTACAGAGTCATTTAATACCACATTGTTATCTATTTTAACATTATTCTGATAAGAGACATAGATACCATAGATTAACCAGGAACTACTTTGTTGTACGGAACCAAATTTAGTAATATGATTCGGACCGGCTGATCCAGTTTCAGTAATACCAATTCCATTATTCTGATCGAACAGATTATATGGGAAAGCAGCAAGACTATCCCCTCTTAATTTAATGCCAGAAAAAACATTACTTATGTTATTATTGTAAAAATTACAGTTGTTCATTGCATCGGATGGTGATACAATAGTTAATGCAGTATTGGGGGCACTGTAAGTATGTGTTCCAGAATAGATCCCGATTGAATAAATGTTGGACCTATTAAGAGAGATATTACAGTTTTTAATTATTATATGCTGGCATCCGACAAAAGGTGCTGTTGAATTTGCTTTAAGCAGAGCAAAACCCCATTCCATTTGAGCAGCCTGAGTTACATTGGCAGGATTATCCATAAGATCTACTGCATCGAAGGTAAAATAGCTACCTCCTGCGATGACAATAATTCCATCATTTATTCCAGATCCTGCTCCAGAAACTATTTCAGGGTTATTACCGGACCCAGATTTTTGGAAAATTATCGGAGACAAAGCTGTACCTGTGGCAGTAATGGGAGGTAGATTTTCATTAAATATCTGATCATGGGTTACATTAAAAGTAACCGGACCAGTAACACCAATGTTTAATGCATTTATTGCATCAGTAAAATTTGCAAAGTACTGTCCACCAGTTAAATGTGTATTATCAATATAATAATTACCTGACAGCTGTGCATAAGTATCAGAAGAGGCAAAAGAAAGAGTAGTAAGAATTAATATGATCAATTTAGAGAGCATAACATTGTAGAGAATTTTCATTTTTCTTCCTGATAATTCGATAATTTTAAGTAATAACAACCCCGCCTATGCGGGGTATATTATATGGGGGTATTATTGAAATTCCCAGAGGGAATTGCAAAATTATTTTATTTAATTATCAAATCTTTTTTCTATATAATATAAATTACTATTTAATTAAAGTTAATTTTTTAGTTTCAGTCTGAGCAAGGAGGGGATAAAAAGCAAATAACGCAATAATGAAAAGTAAATATTTTTTCATTTGGTTTCCTTAGCGAGAAGAATACTATGGTTATTAAGAGATTTTGTTGATTCAATTGAATAAGAATTACAAAGAATTTTTAATGAACCAGTTAAGGCAGCATATTCTTCAGAAATACAGAATTTATCGTAATCATTTTCCCTAGGTAAAGAGAATCTTGCATTAAAAAGATTTTCATTTTCACTTAATAAAGTAGTCTTAATATTATTATTAAGAATATTTTTCTTCAATTCATCTATTATCTGGTTAATAGTTAGAAGGAATTCCGTTTTCTTTTCCGGTTTTATTTCAGCAATAACATCTAAATGAATCATAATTAATCTATAATATATTATTTATGTGATACATTCATCGTACCAAGTAAATAGTAAGTGAAATACCTTGTTTTTAGCTTATTTTGACAGAATAAAGCACATTATTACTAATTTATTTTAGTTCTTAATTGCCATATATGGTGATTTAACTAAATATTGCGATAAATATTTTTAACTAAAACCACCTAATCCATAAAACATTCATATACACTGGCTTAATAAATAATTAAAACCCTTGAAGGGATATGAATCAATTTTAGGAATCCATTAGGGCCGGAATTATTTATTTTCAAGCCCCAAGAATTAATTATTTTTAATAATATTTTATTTTAATAGGATGAACTTTTTGGTATCAGTAAAATTACCAGATTCAATTCTATATAAATAGATTCCGCTTGAAAGCTTATGAGCATCAAATTTTATATTGTAATTACCTTCTTTCTGATATTCATGAACAATAACGGCAACTTCCCTTCCAAGGATATCAAAAACTTTAAGAGTTACATTTCCATCATTCTTGATAGCATACCTAATAGTTGTTGAAGGGTTGAATGGATTAGGATAGTTTTGAGAAAGTTCATAATTAGTAACAATGTTATTATCCTTAATTCCTGATACCGGAGAAATTAAGAAAACATTATCACTCATGTCGGATATAAGACCAGTAGCTACATCACTAACTCTAACTTTAGCAGTTTGAGTTAAAGTAGATGGAACAGACCAGGCATAAGTTACCTGATTAGCAGGAACACTTGCAACAATCAAAAGCCAAGTTGTTCCATTATTGGTAGTATATTCAAGTTTAACATTGGTGATTTGGGAACTATAGCAATACCATTTAATTGTATAGTTTGAAGTAGCATTCAATTGTTCGCCACCATTTGGTAAAATAACAGTCAACGGTGATAGGCTAGTAGCATTAACTTTTTTAAGTATATACCCAGTATTACCGCCAATCAGACCATTACTGCCATCGCTGGACAATCTTATGAAAAAAGGTTCACCGCCAATACCGACAGGTAATGGTTCAGGTGACCAGGTTGCCCCGTCATCTGAAGTTCTATACACATTACCGTCTGAAGAAGCCAAATAGGCAGTGCTTGTGCCCCTAATATAGCCAACAGTATGCGGCTGCCCAGTTAAAGTTAAAGTTTCAGCCCAGGTATTTCCACCATCAGTTGATCTATCAATCTTATATTGCAAATTCCAAAAAGCGGCTATTCCATTGCCTTTAGCAGAACTGAATGAAAGGGCACCAGGACTTGGCTGGGTTGTGGTAGTAACAGTCCAAGGTCCGTCAGCATAGTTAGACGACTTATAAATATGATTAGTAGTGTAAACACCAGCCAGTCCCCCTACTCCAAACCAAAAAGTATTATCAATCTGATCATAGCCGCCTATAGCGCCATAGAAACCGGATGGAGCATCAGGCAAGTTAGCCGCAACTGTCCATGTATTACCAGCATCACTTGACTTAACAATCAGATATTTTCCATTAACAGGATCACTAAGAGCCCAGAGATTGTTAGCATCAATCTTCGAAATGAAATCGAACCAAGCACCTACAGCAGTGTACACTTGATTCCAGGTATGACCACCATCAATCGTTTTATATATTATGCCATCACCGCTGGAAGGAGAGCTAGCAACAAGTGCAACCTGATCTGTGAGAGCTGCAATAGAATAAGTTACATCAGCAATCTTACCAACAGAAGTGAAATTCATTCCCCCATCGGTTGATTTCCTAATGTCACCAGTTGAAGCACAGATCCATGCAACATTAGGAGATGAATAATCGACGCCCCATATACCTTCAGAAGTACCACTATTGGCAGGTATCCAAAAAGAAGTGGGGGGAACATCTATTGTAAAAGCCGATGTAGAATCGTGCAAAGCAGGATTAGAAACATCAGTAATCCTTATAAAACAATGAAGAGAAGGAGTGTTGGGGATAGTCCATGGCTGGTATCCCAGAGGTGCAGAATCATGGGCTGCAATTGTTGTCCAAGATATACCATTATCAGTAGAAAAATCGATCTTAATATAATCTACAATATTACTGGTCCAAATAATGGGCAAAGAGGTTCCAATTTTGAAAATTTCTCCACCAAGAGGCTGCTTAATCTTTAATGAAGCAGTCGCTATAAAAGTATTCAAAGGGATTTTCATAACATTCATAGAACTATAATTCTGCCAACTTCCTATGAGGAGAGTATCATTACTAACCAAACAAATATTAGCAAGATCTCCTAAAGTACCACTTTGCATCCTACTCCAAGTAGCGCCACCATTTTTAGTCCGCATAAGGAATCCAGCTGGACCTGAAACAACATAATTGGATGTGTCCTGAATAGCAACGTCATAATAACCACTAGCTAAATCAGAGGAGACAGGAACATTTTCCCAAGTAGACCCTGCATCCCTAGTTTTGTAAATAAAACTATTACCTACCATCAAACCCCAGTTTTTATTCAGCATCCGGAGATGTTGCGCGGCACCAAAGTTATTCCAAGACGGAGAGAAGGTAGTCCAAGTTTTTCCACCATCAGTGGTTTTACTAATTATATTATTTCCTCCATCCGGGGCAATGTAAGTGATGGAATCAAGGCAGGTTATTCCGCCTTCTACCATTCCACCTTTAGGGAAAGTAA
Organism: Ignavibacteriaceae bacterium; assembly: GCA_031292435.1. Classification (GTDB taxonomy): domain Bacteria; phylum Bacteroidota; class Ignavibacteria; order Ignavibacteriales; family Ignavibacteriaceae; genus Fen-1301. The sequence continues at coordinate 157 of JARLHD010000247.1, read as the reverse complement.
TTGCGTTCCAAGTTGTACCACCGTTAGTAGTTTTCCAATGATAATAATTGTTTGTACCAACAATGCCGACATTTTCATCAGCAAAGGAAGCCCATCTGACAGCATTTTGATTATTTGTATAACCTACCGAATCCCAAGTTAATCCCCCATCATTTGT
>JARLHD010000246.1 GCA_031292435.1 Ignavibacteriaceae bacterium | reverse complement strand
TCCATAGTGATCACCTAAATTTCCTTTCTTCTTGGTTATTAAATATTTCACTTAATGTAAAGAAGAAAGTTATTACTGTTAATAGATTTTGGTGGTCAATTTTCGGCGGAATAACTGGTCAATTTTGAATGGAAACTACACTGATAAAGTCATCAATGATTTTTATTTGTTCTGATTGTTCATAAACCACTTTTCGTAATACTATATTTCTAGACTCTAACGGTGCATCTATACCACAATCAATTTTTGTTTCAGAATCAAAAGAAATTCCCAAATTATATCTAACACCTTTTGATGCAGAACCTTTCCATCGACTTGATAAATTACCTCTCTCGAATAAACTGGCAATAAATATGTAATGAGTTCTATGGTAAACGAAAGATGAAAAATTCTTTATTCCCATTAAAATCTTTTGTATATCAACATTTTTTTCTCTTTCTATAAAAATATTTAATCGACTTATGATCAAATTTTTCCCATATTTTAGATCTTCTTTATATTTATTATCATCAATGTAAGTGCACCAAATTGAACGATCTATTATCATGCCCTTTAGTCCTTCAATAGTCGTATAATGATATAAAAACAAAGGACCTAAAACATTATGTTTTGATAGCCAAGATTTTGTAGAAGAATTAACTGCCATTTCCACATCAGGAAAATCGCATACATAAGAGTACAACTTTATCGGGGTTGCATTATAACTCATTTATATCACTCCACTGATTAGAGAATATAGGTTTATCACTAAAATAATACTTCTTTATGTTGAAAGATAAATAATAATTTTATTCGGTGGTTCGGAAAATCCAAAAAGACTAAAACACACACCTAAAAAAATTACCTTAATTTTCTATCTAAATATTACCCTAGTTTGCCTGGAGTCCCAGGTTCAAAGGGCACGACTAGGTGTTGAGGCTCATTCGGGTTATTCAAAAATTACTTCAACATTAGGTCGGTTTAGAATATTTCCGAAGGCGCTCTTAAATGTGTAACTACGCAACTACCTGCCCGTATTAAATCAGTACAATTAGATCCCGTGCATAACCAGTATGCCACACTTTCTCAAAATTGAAATCCTTTTTGTTTTTTGGTAAATTGAATTCAAAAGTCAACCATCAATGAATAAATCTAAAAAAACCATTTTGTTTTGGGCGCCTAGGCTACTTACAATTTTATATGCAATATTCTTATCCATATTTGCATTGGATGTATTTAATGGCGGTTATGGAATTTGGAAAACTCTTCTTGATTTATTTCTCCACCTCATACCAGCATTTTTAATTCTTATTATTCTAATTTTTAGCTGGAAATGGGAATGGGTGGGAAGTATTTTTTATATTTTTCTCGGTGCATATTACATTTTTACTAATTGGCATAAGCTAAGGATTGATGTTTTCTTCCTTGTCCCATTTCCACTTTTTTTAATCGGAGTATTGTTTTTAATCGGTTGGCTTAAGAAAAAAGAAGTTAATGCCGTATAAAAAATTAGGACTTTATTTGTTGTTTTGTTGCGCAATCTAACCCCAAACTACCCCCGTAGTATATATTTCAGGGGTTAGTCGTGCATTATCTACTATAAACAGCTTCCATAACCGCGTCCCTATTATTGTTGCGTAATCTAATCCAACCTACCCTGCCCCAGCGGAGCGCAGTGAGCGTGTATTGTGGGTTAGAGTATTTTGCATGGAATTTAGAAATTCTACGCAAGCATTAAATGTCTTTACCCAGGTGCCTATTCCCATCTAAGGCTGTGTTGGTTGTGCACCATACTCAACCAAACCTGACCAGTGTAACCTAATCTAATTACCCAACCTAACCTCCTTATTAACCTCCCGCCGCGAAGCAGAGGGAGGTGTTTCTATTTGAATATATCTGAGTATATTTGAGTGAAATAGTAGCCATATTCCATAGGGGTTTGAGGGCACTTTTTAGCCACAAAAGATTACTCTATATTTTTAATATTCTAAGAATTTATCTGGCATGCTCAATCAATATCTTGTCCTTCAATTTAATTGTATGGGGTATTGTTCTACTTTTTTCAATAAACATTTCCAAATACTTTTTTGCTTTTAACTTATCTGTAATTGGACCCAAATTTATCTTTTGTAAAGGGAATTCATAAATTCCACTATTTCTCTGATATATATATGAATATATTTTATCATCAGGCTTTGGTATTTCGTCGGGAAGTAGAATTCTTATCATTCTCCATTCTTCTTCATTTTCATGTTTAGGATCTTTCATCGATATCATCATATCTCCTAGCAAATTAACACCAGATAATGCAATTAAACCTTCCAATGAGAGACCAAATTTTTTCATATGTAGTTCCCAATAATTTAATGCATGATATATCCCGTCGATAAAAGTTGAGATATATTGTCCTATAATTTTGATTTGCTCTTTGGGATCATAAATAACTTTACGCATAATAATTCTTCTAATATCTTCGGGTTTTTCTTTACAAGAACAAATTACAGTTTTTGAATTAAAGGGAATGTATAAATTATATCCCTTACCCTTTGCTCCATATTGTTCCCATTGACTTGGTTTATTCTCCTTTTCGCAGAAACAGGCAATAAATATTTTATGGGGCCCAGTTGGTCCGATTGATGGACATAGTTTGTGTAATTCAATTAAAATCTTTTTAACAATCTCATTATGTTCTTGTTCTATGAAATTATTTAACTGATTTAGAATCAAATCTTTTCCATACTTAATCTCAAAAATATCTTTCTGAACATGGATAGAAGTGCATCTCATTCCTCTATCAGTGATTATTCCAGTGACTCCATCTAGCCCAGTATAATGATATAAATCTAATTTACCGGGAATACTATGGTATTTAGATATCCATAATTTTGTGAATGAATCAATTTTGTTTTGGATGCCAGGGATACTTGCTACTGGAGTATAAAATCCAATTTGTAATGCTTCATAACTCATTGCTGTCCTAATAGTAATTTCAATCGTTATAATAATAACAATTATGTCCCAGCAGAAAAACCTAATAATTTATTTAGCAGTGTTTGACCGATCATGACGGGGGTTGTGTTTGTTGTGCAACCTATTACTATTGGTCAACATTTAATCAACTACCCTACCCTACCCCTTACGATTACATGTAAGTGTCAAACTCTTGAAAAAGGGTTAAATGCTCAAAACCAGAGTCGCCAAAAATGCTCCTTTTGAACTAAATTCATATAATTGTAGGCACCAGTTAGCGCTATTTATGTATATAGATAGATAGTGCCAAGTGATGCCTACATTTGCTTTAAAACAATTTAAAAACGAAGCTTTGCAAGAAGTTGGTCAGAAAAGCGATTGTTGTCCATCATCATTTTTCTGTGGTGGGTTAGAGATGCGCATTATTAATTTATCTGCTACAGCCTTAGTCTCCTCTATTATCATCGCTTCTACTTCGGGCCATCGTTCCTGCAATCCCTTCATCTGTCGATTTCGCCAATCAATCAGAGCATCAAAATAAGGTGAACTTTTTATTTCATTGCATACAACACCGGCATTGTAAAATGTCATACGCTTCAATGTATGGTAATCCATACCGAGCTTTTCTGCAATTTGTTGGAGAATCATTTTCCCGTAATCTGTATGCTTATCAAACGCAACCCAATACGGGAAGTCAGGGTTGTTTATTGGTTGAATAATCTCCACCGGTGGAACTGTTTCATAAATACTTAGGTAACCAGCTGCATACATCATTGCTTTGTCGCCAGGAAATTTCGCTCGATTCAATGCTTTTTGTGCCGATATTATTCGGGACTCACTCTCATGATATCCGCTAAAATCCTTTATCTCTTCCCAGAAGTTTTCGGGGTCTTTTAACACCTTCGCCAAGTAGATAATTCCAGCATTGAAATCGTCAGATTGAGTTGAGTCCAATTTATAATTGTTTTTACTGAAGTTACCTGCCAATTCTGCCAGTCCCCAGGCGTTTTTGTTTTTTACTGTGAGCGCTATCTTTTTATATTCAAATACAAGGTCTTTAATCTGAATCTGATTAGCAATCGGCCAGCATTCCTCATACGCAATAACAAACAACCTATCCCGTAACCAATCTTTATCACCTACACTTAGTAAATAGGCGACTACTTTCTCAGTTAACTCAACATCACCCCTGCGAACAGCTTTCTGAAGCAGTGACCGTTCGATTTGAAACTTCGAGCTTTTATAATCAATTTCATTCATAGTTTCCAAAATATATGAAAAAACGACGACTTAAAATTGAATTTTGCTATAACTCACTAATATATAAGGGGTTAGGTTGGGTTAGGGTAAATCACCATTCCCACAAAATCCGTATAACCATTTGTAGTGTAAGAAGTTACACCCTCTGTCTCAATGTCTCAAAGTTGAGGGGTAGAAAGTCCCCCGTAAAATACATTTGCGCGCGCACCTCCCATAGCAATATATAGTATGCATATACTATATATTAAATATTTATTTATAATATAACTTTCTTTAAAAAGAGTAAGACTTTAAGACAGTAGTATGTAAATACTTTACATACATACACTTAACCTGCCTCAAACTCGCGAAGTGGTTTAAGACAGTTTAAGGCGGGTACACCATGTCCTCAACTACTTAAACTTAAAAATAAAGTTTCCTTCTAAATAAAAATGCGCGCGCGCCGCGCAGTGTAATCCGCAGGATTATACTGTATATCTTATATATATATATATTTATTATTATTTCAATTATCTTTTTAAAGAAAGAGTAAGGAGTTTAAGGAGATAGTATGTAACTATAAATAATTACATACTTTAACCCTCCTCAAACTTAATTACAACTTTGAGCAGGTTTAAGCAGAGACCCTTTCCTACTTTACACAAAGAGTAGGTTGGGTTAGGGTAGATTAGTCAGGGTCCAACCTAACCTACCCTCCTCTCGGACAGGGTTAGATTTTGTAGGACAGGATAAGTTGTGATGTTTTTAGCTTAATTTTCAACAAAGACAGGGTTAGACAAGATAGACAGGGTTCTGCCACTCCCTCCAGGGAAATATTAATTTATATATAATATATTTTTTTATTTATCTCTGGGTTAATAATCTATGTCCATCCTGTCTACCCTGTCCAGGGAAGGTTTTTTGTGCATTATTACACTATTTAACCTAACCTACCCCCGCAGCGAACGCGCAGGGGGTAGTTGTATATGAATATATATGAGTATATATGAGTGAAATTATCTCCTTATTCCATAAGGGTTTACGGGCACTTTTTACGGCTAAAAGATTACTTTTTACGTCCAAAAGATTACTTTTACCCCCTATTTTACTGCTAAAAGATTACTTTTTATTGAGTCGTCCAGCTTCTCTATATCAGATGGTATATAGATACGCACAATCTGCTCAGTGAATTTAGTAGATTTCATTTTCCTTAGTTCACTAATTGGGGGTTGTGTTTTGTTGATTATTGTAACTTCCTCCAGTGCATCCAGGAATGCATCCTTTGCTTCATTCTTCCGCTTGTTTTCTATCTTCATAATTTCCATAAGCCTACCAATACTATAAGCGACAATTTTACTTTTTCCTGTATTCAGCTTTGAATTGCCTGAGTCTAGCAAAAGAAAGTTTGCCAGCAGCAGAGCAGGAGCCGAATAATCCCTTGATGCCGGAAGCAGAGCTGTTGGAAAACTGTAGTAACCGCGGCTAAGATCTCGATTGGTTCCTTTCTCGTTATTTATAACAGCTTGAATGCACCCTACAAAATTATGATTTACACTAAGGGTATAGTTTTTAGAGTCAGCTTTAACAGCATAAACAAACCAACCCCACTCTTTACACTTCACCCTGCCTGATGTGTTGGTTTTGTACTCGTGGATATAGTAATTTAAATTGGAAAGAGAGAACATAACATCGTCAATCTGTCTGTAAATCTGTTTTTCGTAAGATGAGTAACCCAAATACCTGAGAATCTTTTCCTTTGATATTACTAAATCAACAGTTTTGCGCTGAGCGTAAACTTCAGATAAAATGATTTGTGCAACTCTTAACCCAAGTTTGTGAAGCGACACGCGCTCAAGGGCACCTGCTATATTTTCATCAGAGAAGTTAGCAATACCAAACCCAACCTGATAATTGCCGTAGTGCCTTACAATAAAATTATGTGATCGATATTTGCCGACTGATGCGAGAACTTGACGCTTCTGTTCGTCTGTAAGAATGTCAACTCCTAGTCTGGCACATTCAGCACTAAGAATTTCTTCTTTGAGAGGAAGGTTTTGAAAATCAGAGAAAATACCCTTCTGAATTAACAGGGGCAGCATTTCCTGCCCTGTTGTTCGGTCTATTTTTACTATTGGAAATTGTTGCGTATTCATTATTCATGCCCGCCTCCATCGCTAAATAAAATTCCTTTTGGAAGTTGTGGCACTTGAATAAAACTGCTTAATTCTTTCATTGTTCCGGTAGCCCGCTTAAATGTTAAATACTGAATACCTTTGTAATCAGAGAGCTTATTCTTTTTATACTCCAACGTTAAAGTTGGTTCAGCGGTCTTTAAGTCATCAGACTTGCCATAAAGTAGCCATACGACATTTGCATTATATGCGAACTTACCAGTTTCCATAAGGTCGTCTATAACCGGTTCTTTATCTTTTTTCTCATCTTTAGTTTTTTTGCGTAACTCACCAGTTGTTATAAGCGGTATCCGATAAGCATCAACTAAATACTTTACAACTCTTGCTCTTTCAATATTTTCTTCTCTAATACCTCCTTTGAAATTCTCTCCTACTAAAAGATTATATAAGCCATCGATGAATACTACCAATTTGCCTTTGTGCTCAAAGTTTTGAATTTCTGAAATAAGTTGGTCGGATGTGTAAATCTCCGCTGTATCTTTAACAATTAACCTTCCAGAGCGGATTAGCTCAATAAGATTATTTCTCCCATCGCTTAGACTTTTCGCCTTAACGAGGTCGGTTTGTTGTTTATGGGTATCGTTGATGCTTAATTGAGTCATGATACTTAAAAACCTGTAAGCAGTATATTTTCGTGAATCGTCCAAGGAGAAATATATGACCGATACATCTGGATTTGTTTCCAGTACATCCAGGCACATATTTGTTAGAACAGCAGTTTTTCCAATATTTGATTCGGCACCTAATAGGTAAAACCCAGGTTGCAATCCATCGACATGTCCTGCTAGCTCTTTGAACCTTGTTAGCGGAAAACCAAGTAGTTTGTTTGGATCCCTAGTCTCGTCAAGCAAGAATTGTTCTTCAAGCTCTTTATCAAATGAAGCTGCGGGTACTATATTCTCCTCTTTTTTTATCAATAAAATTTCAAAACCATATTCAGCTGCAATTATGAACAACTTATCAATGTCATTAAACTTTTGTGGATTGTCCAGGAAATTCTGGAACTTTCCATTAATCTCAGTTGGAGTATCCTGAAAATTCTGGTTATCTGATAGTAGCTGGAAAAATTGCCTCCCGTATTCACCCAATGGGGCAAGTGCAAAACCACAAGCAAGCCACTCGTTATAGGTTATTTTTTGTAAACGTAAAAATTCTACAGCACGCCTTAACAAAACAGAATCGACTACAGCGTTTGTTAAATCTGCGGTTTTAGAATATTTATGAGCTCCTGGCAATACAGTGATGACATTAGTGTAGAGAGTTTGTGCATCAGGATTACAATATATATCCGGGTCGTAACTAAAATAGCATGGCCTGGAAGGGTCAGATGTGTTATCTGGATCAGCACCCAGATCTATTTTTAATTCCTCAGAATAATGTTTATAAAGCTGTGAAAAGAATTCTGGATCTGTTATCGCTTTATCTAATCTGTAAATAACCTTTAATCCATTACCTCTTGGAGACAAGAAGAAAGCAAATACTTTATTATCCTTTTTAAGAAGAGATTTCAATTCCTCCAGTTGATTTGATATATCATCATAATCATAAAGAAAGAAGGAGCTGCTAATCAGATTAATGTTCAGCCGGTAATCATTAGTGAATGTTCCCAAATTAAAATATGGGAGATTGTCTGCCTTGTACTTCTTTTGTGCTTCCTTGGACTGAAGTGAACGAAGAATAATAGTGTGTTTTTTTAGAAAATCAGATGCCCTGATCTGGTCGAATATCTCTGCAAGAGTTGCAGATTTTAAATCTCCTGGTGTATATACGTTGTCATTATAAACAGCAGGGTAATTAAATATTTCATTATTTATCCTTTCCATTGTTGTTTACTGATTGAGAAGTTGATATCGAAATGCTGTGAATGAGCCATAAATAGAGTCTCTGTTTAGAGGTTAATAAACCCGTATGGGTTTTTGCCGATTAGTTTTCTGTCCCCGTATATAACTTAATATAAGCGATTTAATAGCTCAGAAGCAAATCAATTCAAAAAAAATTGTCAAGTGCCCAGTTTTGTTTGAAATTGGCCATTTTTTGCCCCTTTTTTCATTGAAATAATGTAAAATTGTTTATGGATTTGGGGTGTTTTTTGTTGTGTAAGTGGGAAATTTAGATCCGATTAGCCATCCTAACTCTATTCTATCCTCCGGTAAACTGCAACCCAGAAGATTTAACAAGTCATCTTTCGTTGGAGTTGATAATTTAATTGGATCTAACATATTTGAAATCCAATTTAATAATTTGCAGAAAAATTCGGAGAATAAATATGTGAGATTAAGTCATAAAAATAAATATGAACTTTTAAGTTGAAGTAAATAGAAAAAGTAATAGTTATTTTTATATATAAAATAAATATTTGTCAAACTAATATGGAAATTACAGATTATGATTAACAGGAATTTAAATATTGAAAAGGTAGAGGTGGTTAATGATTGGGAAAATATGGAAACTGGTTTTTATCTAGACCCTAAAATCGCAGAGAAAATAAATAAAAGAATAAATTTGTTTTTTAAAGGATTGTTCGACAAACTTGAATCATCCACCTTAGATGAATCTACCAAGGACTTAGTATTCGATTTAGTAGCAAATAAATTATTTAATGAAGTTCTTTATTTGATTGAACCAAAATTAAAGGATAATCTTGCGCTTGATATTCTCTCGCCAAAAGAACAAAATAGTGATGAAGGTGCAAAATATATTTTGAGAAAACCAGAAATAGCGGTTGGATCATCTAAAGACCATAAGAAGTATTTCCCGCCTATAGAAGTTACTGATCCCGAACTTTACTTAGCAATAGAGGTTGCTATGTTTGTTCCTACATTGTTATTAAATATAATTAGCAAAAATAACAATGAAATTAGACCAATAGTTATAGAGAATGTAAAAAAAATTAGAGATTTAGAAAATTTATTGAAAGAGTCCAGAAATCATCCACCCAAAATAATTAATAGTGAGAAAGAAAGATTTATCAAGAAGTTAAGTTCCGCATTATTGGATATTAAAAATAATGATAAAAAATCAACTCAAAAAAATGTTTACGAATTTTTGAAAATAAAAAAATCAACTTTCGAGAGTCAATGCAATCGTTATAAAATTTCCTACAACAAAAAAACGAAGTTATTTATTGATAAAGAAACAGGCTTCGAAATCTAAATGCCGAAAAATGCCGAATAACTGTATAATCTTGTATTAAAACACTCCAATTATTTCTACTCCTTAAAAAAGTAATCCTTTTCAAATTACCTAAAAAAAGCTAAATAATGCCGAAAAATGCCGGCACCATGCTTGACTAAGGGCTCCCAAAAACGACCGGCAAGGGTTGCTGGTTTGATTAAACTTTAATTTTTAAGCTCTTAAAGGGCAAGGATAAAAATATGGATATCGTAACTCGGTACTATCGTTTGATTCGTGAGGCGCAAAAAATGTTGCGCAAAGGTAAATGGGAAAAAGGACGGGCGCTTATTGAAAAAGCAATATCATTATGTCCCGACAAATATGAAGGTCATGCCTTATTAGGGGATTATTATGGATACCAAGGTGATTTTGAGTTGGCAATAAAAAGTTTCCGGATAGCTTTGGATAAAAATCCTTCCGATGCTTTAGGATATTGTAGTCTTGGCCAGTGTCTTCTGAAAACCAATGAGAGTGAGGAGGCTATTAACAATCTTAAGATGGCTATAAATCTCAACCCTAAGCTAATGGAAGCGTATCACTTCCTGATACCTGAGTTAATAACAAATGAGAATCAAGCTGAGTCTTATAAATATTTGATTGATGCCTTTGGGTATTTCCCGGATGATGGGAAAATAAATTTCTTGCTTGCTAATAAATTGATTTATTGTAGTGATGACCTTGGAATACAATTAACTGATGAAGTACTGAAATACTTAAATAAAGCTGAGAATACAGGGATAGACTTAGTTGGAATTAACAGTTTACGGGGTGATTATTATTATAAGCTGAAGGATTGGGAAAATGCAGCTAAATATTTTTCCAAATCTTTAGTTCGCAAGTATGAAGAGGATATAGCTTTGAAATATGCTGACTGCCTTTGTGAACTTGAGGATTATGATTTACTTTATGATTTAATATCGGAAATGAGTAAAGACGGAAGTGAAATCGCAAAACAACTTATGATAGATCATCCTGAGTGCTTTGATGAACTCAAATAAATCATTGGGCCGGGTAATTCCCGGCACACTAAAAAATAATAAGGATAAAAAATGAAAAAGAATAAAGGAAGATTTAACAAAAACAGAAAATCTTCTACTCCTCAACCTAAAATGATTATAGTGGATTCTTACAATGATCCTGATAAAAGTGAACAAGCCGTTTTTGATTGTATTGAAAAGAATATAGTGGATGCTTCAAAGATTCGAGAATTTGATTGCCTCTTTACGTGTCCTGATTTTGATACAGCCAAAGAACTTTCAATTTATCTTAATGAAAGTCATGACTATGAAATCGTAAAACTTTTTCTATTTAAAAGGAAATGGATTCTTAATGCAATAAAACGAATTGTGGTGCAAGAATTAAGAACAACCTTAATGACAGCTAAGGTTACAGCAGTAGGCCATAATTGTAAATTAGACGATTGGAATTTTGAAGTCGATAAAGTACCGGATCAATCTGAATAAGAATTGTCAATGTCCGTAATTATTAATAACTAAATAATGAAATCACATTTGTTGTTCTTTTGTCGTTTTTCTCCCACTGATAAAGAAATAGAAAAACGAATTTTATTTAATGTGTACAATAATTCTAAATGTTCGGTCAGGACAAGGAGAATAATAATGAAAGATAAATATCTTTCCCAATGCAAGAGTGAGACTAATTCACTTACTAAGAAACTAGGCGTTGATTTTGTTAAAGGGAAATGTGTCTCTATAATATTAAACATAATGAATGCGCCCGAATACCAACAAACACTGTTAAAATATAATAAGAGGTAATAATATGAAAGTTAATAAAGATATGTCACCATCTGTCCCTGCTACATTTAAAATTAACTCTAATGGTGATCACAAAGCAAATAAAATATCGGAAGCTGGAACGGATTTATATGAGCTTCAAATTGATGGCAAAAAATATTACTCAGAATACAAGGATAGCTTCGAAATAGAGTCGTATAGATTTAAAGGTGCTTCAATAAAAGACTTACCTGAGAGTGTGGAAATTGATTTTGTTAATTGCGAACTAAATTATAGTGGTTCAATTGTCACGGAAGAAATATCCACACTATCTATTCAGCGTGAAAAAGATGAAAAATGCAGGGTAGCGCTCCACCTGAATATTAATCCTGATAATGGACATAGTGGTATAATGGCTATTCTGTTTCAATGCTTAAAACGTGAATTAATTCTTCTTCACAAAGAAAAGAACCCTAAAATTGAAGATGATTATGAACATTATCTGAAGTATTCAATTTCTGTAGAGGGAACTACAATTGAAGAGTTAATAGTAAAAGCCACGGATTTTAATCAAAGTATATCAAAGGAAATTGAGAGTGCAATGGATAAAACACCGAGTTTTTTAGCGAATCATTTAGGCATAGATAAATCTCCAGATCTATTTAATTCATTGGAAAATTTTCATACAATTTGAAAGCATTACTTATGAATAAAATCGGAAAATTGTTGTTCTTTTATCGTTATTCTCCCGCTGATAAAGAAATAGAAAAACGAATTTTGATTATAAGGTATAAGAAATGTACTATAAAAGTGCCTAGCACTTTGTACGCTATTCCGGCGGGACTAGCGGAAGTAATACGCGAAATCAAATTTAATAATGACTAAAAATATTGATTTCAAGAAATCAAAACAAGATGAAAAATTTAAAATAAAAGAGGAGATAAAAATAGTAGAAGATTCCGGCATTATCCAGGAGATAATGGATAAGAAGTATCCGGGAAATATGCTCTTAGAATATATTTTATTACATTTTAAGAGCGTATGTCAGGGAAGAAATATTAAGATAGTCATGGGATGCATATGTCCCAGATAATCAATCTTACCAACCTACCAGAGAATGCCTATAAAAAAGTTATCTCGATTAGAATTAATTCACCCAAGCATAGTACTCCGTATGTGGATACTTACGAAGAAAACCTGAATATCCTAATATCCAAATATCCTATGGTGACTTTGTTTGACCTTAAGACCATTGCTCAAGAATTATCTACAAGCTATGAATTTATAAGGAGATCCACCGAACAAGGGAAAATTAGAGTAAAATATATTGGCAAGAAAAAAGTCGTCCATCGCGGCGAAGTTGCCAGGCTTTTAACAGAAGGAGTAAGCTGATATGGCTATTAGGAAAAATACAAGTGGCTCCTTCGCTGTTGATGTGTACGACCAGAATAAAAAAAGGATAGTTAAAACATTTGCCAAGAAGTCAGATGCGATTGATTATGAGACTAAGACTAAAAATGAGAAAAGGGAAGTTCGGTTAATCAACTCTGACCTTAAGAAGGCTGAAGTATTATTTTCAGAGGCTCTGCTGGAGTTCAAGAATTCAAAAAATAATCTCAGTAAAAAAACCGTTCAGAAATATTCATTTATTGTCACTCAGTTTCAAGAATTTGCTGATACAGAAGGAATAATTAATCTCTCAGATTTTAATTCTGATAATGCAACTCGTTTGCTTCAGGTGTTGAGAAAAGGGAAATATGATTCTGACTCAAAGAAAACTATTACCCCAAAAGCTAAAACGATAAATGGGTTTCTTCTGTTTATAAAAGCTTTCTTTAAAGAAGAAGAAATAAAGGGAAGGATAGTAAAAAGCCCGATGGTTCATTTAAAGAATCTTAAGGAAGAAAACATCAAGCCTGAATTCTATACTAAGGAAGAATTAAAATCATTCTTCGCTCAGGAAATGAATTCAAGTTATAGGCTGATCTTTCAGGGATTACTATATACAGGCATGAGAATCAACGAACTTGCAAATGTTAAATGGAGTGATGTCGACTTCGATAAGAAGGTAATACGGGTAAGTAGGAAAGATGGATTTGTTCCTAAAACCGATAATGCTGAAAGGGCAATACCTATTAACGATAAGCTGTTGTCCTCTCTTAATGATATAAAAGAAGGCAAAGACTGGTCTGCTTATGTGTTTACATCTCCAAGGGGGGATAAGCTGAGAGAGCGGTACACTCTCACTGTATGCAAAGATATAGCAGAATTGGCAGGAATTTCTGGAAGGGCATTCCTTCATAAGTTTCGGCACACCTTTGCAACGCACCTGGTAATGAACAGGGTTCCTATTGAACGGGTTCAGAAACTCTTGGGGCACTCATCGATAAATGAAACCCTGATTTATGCTCACCTCATTCCTGATGATATGCATGAGGATGTCTCCGTACTCAACAATTTAGTATAGCCACTTGATTAAGCCACTCCCTTGAGTGGCTTTTCTTTTACTAACAATAATAACAGGCAAGAATATGAAAATGATTGAACTAATTCCGATGGTTCAAGACGAAAAACTATCGGAGAACTATTTGAGAGAAAGGGGAATATTAAAAACATTTAAGAAATGTGAACGATGCGGTAGTGAAAAGCTTGGCATGATAAGAGGGGATAGGTGGAAATGTTATTCCTGTAAGGCAGAGTGGTCGAGGAGAAGATATAGCATATTGTCATTGGTCAGGATGAAATATTCGGAATTCCTCCTCTGCCTAAAATGTTATGAAATTGAATTGACAGTGGAAAAATGTTCTAGGGAATTAAATATATATCCTAAGACAATTCACAGGTTATATACGGAATTCAGGAAATGTATTTGTAATAACTATATTGAAACAATCTCCCCCTCAGCTAAGTCCATAAAATGTGAGATAGGCTCTATTGGAATTAAACTTCTCGGGAAAAAGGTTCTAATACTGCTACCTGGACAAATTGATGAAAAAGTTGACTCTGTAGTGTCGATTATGAGGAAAAGAGTTCCAAACGGACCTGTTATCTATTACTTTGAATTTTCTAAAATACGGGATAGTGTAAATCAAATTGCAAAAGCCAAATCCTTTTCAAACCTTGGTACATTTTGGAGATTTGTGAATCCACGACTGTTAAACTTGAAAGGAGTTAGTAACAATACATTCTTGTTATATCTGAAAGAATTAGAGTTCAGATTCAATAACAAAGAACTACTCTTTGAATTGGTGGTTAGTAATATCGCGGAAAATTACAGGGTGGTTAGATAACACCCAAATACAGCAAAAAATGGAAATTATGAGAACGATACTTTAACATTAAATATTACCAAAATCTTACTAAGATGTATTGTATCTATTGTATTTATTGTATTATTTGTGTCGGACATCAACTAAAAAAGCCTCAAATCAGCGTTTTTCTACTGTATTTGAGGCTTAATTATGTAGTGCGGAGAGGGAGGGATTCGAACCCTCGTTACCAGTTAACCCAGTAAGACGGTTTAGCAAACCGTTGGTTTCAGCCACTCACCCACCT
>JARLHD010000245.1 GCA_031292435.1 Ignavibacteriaceae bacterium | reverse complement strand
ATAAATTTTTAATAAGTATATCATTTAAAACTATTATTCTTTAATTTATTCTTCATTCAATAACTATGAACTAATAATCATGAAACAATTCGAATCAGTGATTAAAGTAATGGAAGAGAAAGGGGGATTTTCTACTCTTGGACAATTATATCAAACAGTTGATGTTAAAAGTTGGAAAACAAAAACACCTTTTGCTAGTATTAGAAGAATAGTTCAAAATGAAAAGTTTTTCTTTAAAATTAAACCTGGCTTATGGGCTTTGAATTCATATAAGGATAAAATTTCACAATTAATTCCATTGGATAATTCAAGAACTCAGGAAGAAAAAGAAGTCTTCAATCATAGTTACTATCAGGGGTTGATAGTAGAAATTGGAAATTATAAAGGATACAATACATTTATTCCAAACCAGGATAAAAACAAAAAGTTTCTAAATAGTACACTAGGTAACTGTGCAACATTAGAGGCTATTTATAATTTTACTTATGATGATATTATCGATCGGGCGAAAACAATTGATGTAATCTGGTTTGATAATAGAAAATATCCACAAAGCTTTTTCGAAGTTGAACATTCGACTGATTTTCAAAACTCATTTGTAAAAATGCTAGACCTTAAATCTTTCTATGCAAACTTTAATATTGTAGCTGATGAAAAAAGGTATAGGGAATACGAGAAGAAAATTTCCTATTCTACCTTTGAAGAATTAAAAAGTAGGATTAAATTTATTTCATATGAGAAATTATCAGAGTATCATTCTAAATCTTTTGAATATTTTGCCTTAAATAAGGAGTTGCAGATTTAGGCAATATGAATTCTTTAATCACTAAAAAGATTCTCCTGTTTAATATGTTTTGGTCTGAAATCCCCAATTATTACAAATGGATTTGGAGCTATGAGATGGAATCGCTTTGTTGTACCTAGGAAAAAATGATAATCCTTTGTTTTGGCAAAGTCATTAAAATATTTCAACTTAACATCCTCAATTGCCTTTTGCTCATCTCCTTTGTGTCGAAATAATGAATTCCAGTAAAGCATTCCGGTTTCCCAATCTTCGATCATTAATGAGGCACTTTTCCCGGCATCGTCTTCAAAAATAAAACTGAATTTGTAAGGAAGTTTGTCAACCACTTCAAATTCAGTGATATCATTCTCATCTGTATTATCGAAAAGGTTCATCTGAAGCTTACGTGATTTTAAGTAATCTAATTTATCCTTACTCCATTCTCTATTAGCTTTAATGCATACAAAATCAATAATTTTTGATGGTTTAAATACTGCCAAAGATGTACATATAGCTTTATCTTTAGCCTCCGAAATAAGTTTTTCAAGGTTGGTATAAATATTTTTAAGGACAAATTTTCTTCTATGAATCCAGGTGTCTCCGTCTGCCGGAATATCTCCCCTGGAAACGATATCCGTTAACATTATATCTCTCGGTTTATAAGATTCAGGTCTGAAATCTCTTCCATTCCTGACTAAATCAAGTTCTACCCATTCATATTTTTTGAATTGATTCTCATATTCAAGTTGTCTGAAAGGAATCGGATAAATCCTTATCCATTTACCATCTTCAGTAATCCCTGCTGTGCAAACCGTTTCACTATATTTCTTCGATAAAGCCGGATAGGCTTTTACAAGTATTAAAACCTTTACCCGCATATTTTTTAGATATGTATTATTTTATAATTATTTTCAAATTTAATTGAAAGAGCTTTCGCAGTTCTGCTTCTGTGACAATAATTATGATCTGCTTCAAAGCAGGTTAATGCAATTCTCTTATTCGAAAGCAATACTTGATAAAGTTTCTCTAGTCCGGTTTCTTCTGTACGTAAAGTAGTCCTCTCATATTCACTGAATAGCCTGTCATAATCATTCTTGATGTTTAATTCTTTACGCTTATCTGATGCAATTCCCAATTCAGGGAAATGGAGATAATTTATCCCAACGTTCTCAACTATATTTTTTAACTGATTTTTTGAAAAACCATATTTCATACTTAATGGGTTTTTGCGAACATCGCACAAAACCTTAACATCAGCATTTATTAACTGGTTTGTAAAATATTCAACAGTTTTTCCCTCATAACCAATTGTAAAAAGAGTTTGATCCGTACTTTTTGGTTTCCTGTCCTGAACTGTTTTGAAATTTATAGTACTTAAAAGTCTTTCTGCAATTGTACTATGAATGGCGTAGTAAGGATATTTTTCATAAACATATTTTATTAACGCATCTCCCCTTAATTCACGGAATTGTGAATATAATTTAGTAATCAAAATTCGATCATGAATTTTTAATTGGTTCAGATAATTTGTTTTATCTTCCAAATTCCAGAAATTATCTGATTCTTTGACTATCGTGTATTTGTTGAGCGTTGATAAATCTTGATTTGCCTGAAAGGAGTAGCAGCCGAATTTATATGGGATAAATTCATAAAAAGGGTCGTCTTTTCCCTGGTTCAACAGGAACAAATATTTCTGTAAGTCCAATTTTGTTAAGGACCCACCGAAAATTTGTAATAACCCTAAAAGTATTTTCCGTCTGTAATACATTTAACAACGCCGCCCACTAAATTTTATCTTAAGCAAAAATATACATTCTTTATCAAACTTATGACAAATTTTATAATTATTAAATTTAGCCGGCTTCCCTCTTCAGGGAACCCCATTCATCCTGATCTTATCTTGTATAAATAACCTTAATAACCACCCGCTTTACAATATCTCTCTCATGTTCCTTTACTGACTTATGAGCATCCGAAGGGAAAAAAACAAATAATGATCCCGGGGCAGCTTTATAATATTTCCCGCTGTTTGTTATAACTCGCTCTATATCTATGCTGTCATTGTACGGCTCTGATACTTCCTCTTTTTTATAAGGCGCCATTGCATATAACAAACTGCCCGATATTAAATATTGCAGATCTAAATACTTACGATGAGCTTCCCATTTTACTTTACTTGAATCATAACTGTCTGCATATGATATCATGGCAAAAACAAATGTACTGTCAATAGTATATTCCCCTGGCTTTAATTCAGCTAACTCAGGACTGTTCAAAAATTCAAATGCTTTATCCCAGTATACTTTGTTTTTATAATACTGTTTAGCAAATTCTAACACGTTTATAGTTGAGCTGGGATCGATAGCCCTGCCTTTTGACCAGGTTATTCCTTCGAACCATTTCTTGGCTGACTCTTTATTTAATGTATCTGTTTTACTGATCTGGCTAAACGAAAAGTTTGATAATATCATAAACAATAACGCTAATAATGTTAGATTTAGATTTTTCATAATATCTGATAATTTTGTTAAAATGTAAAGTTCATATTAGAATAATTCAAATATAATACACCCCGCATCCAAAATCATACGGAATTATATCTATGTCCATTAATGTCCAAATTACTTTCCAATCACTATAATTATTAAAATTTTCCTATATTTAATTCTATATATTAGGATTTACCCATGGTACAAAATACTATCGAAAAAATCGAAGAGAAGATTCGCTCCAATAACTCTCTCTCTAATTCAAATAAAACAGAACTCCTCGACCTCCTCGCCAAACTTAAACCCGAAATTACACAACTAGCCGAAGCCCAGTCCGAACACGCCGAAAGCATCGCAGGATTCGTCGAACGCTCCGCTCATGAAGCTACACGTAAACAGAAAAACCCAACCCTGCTCAAAATTGCAGGCGATGGACTCGCTGAATCTGTCAAAGGCTTCGAATCCTCTCACCCGCAATTGGTGGAAGCTGTTACTGATATCGTAAATGCATTGGCTAATTTCGGTCTCTGAAAACCGTACTAAATCCAATCACCAATGAGCTCTCTTTTGCCCAGTCCATTCCGGGCAAATCTCATCCCGCCTTCTTCTTCCCCCTCTTCATCATCATATCCAGGACTTCCACATAATCTTCCGAGCCCATCAAACTATCCATCGTCATAATATCTTTCCCCATCTTCGCAAATAATCGCTCAAAACTCTTCTTGTCAGCTTCACTCTCTGGCGTCTGCATTATATTCCT
>JARLHD010000244.1 GCA_031292435.1 Ignavibacteriaceae bacterium | reverse complement strand
CGGATTCATTCATCCAATGACAGAAAGGTGGGACATATTGTTTGAATATAGATTAAACACTTATTTGAATTCACAATATCATGGATTATTAAGTTCGAATGGAACATTCAGCAATTTTCAACTCGGATTTAATTGCAAAATTTGAAGGGTAATAAACCCCTGTAATAAATTTGTCATGACTCAGAGTAGGTGAAACCGTTTTGAAACTGTTTTTGAAACCGTTTTGAAACCGAATTTTTACATAAAATTTTATAATTAAAGTAATAGGTAATAAAATGTCGCGTCTAATAAATCCAGTTCTCGGCGAATTAAGCGGAAAAGCAGGTAACATAGTTGGGAGGCATTTTGGTAACGAACATTATGTATCAGTCCGCCCTAAAAAATATGAAGTGAAGAAAAAGCTGAAGCAAGTAGGCTCAAAACAGCGATTTTACCATGTAGTTAAATTAGCAAAAATGATAACGAGAAGGTGCCCTGAACTGAAGGAGGCATGGAATAAATGCAAGATGCCGGGGAAAAGAGGATATAACAGAATAATATCTACAAATTATAAATATCTAAAAGATAATTTGCCATCAACAGAGAATATAATTAGTCCCAAAGGACCGGAATTATTAATAGACATGCTGGAAGTGAATGCAAAAGGGATAAGTCTTTCTTATGATATGAGGGGTTTAATAAAACCCAGTTTTTGCTTAACACTTATGATTGTATTTTTTAATCCCAGAAATAAAAGAGATGCATTAAATGAAATAAGTATAAATAAAATTTATGTTGAAGAGGAATATGCCGACCAATCATTGGATGAAAAGGGAGAGAAATACATCCATAATTATTATTTTGACGATGTAACTAATACTTACCGACAAAATTACAAAAATGCTATTTTATATGCGGCAGCAGTGGAGACAACAGCAATTAAAAAAAGGAAGTGGTGGACGAGTACAATTGCAATAGATATCTCAAGGTTTAAATTGAGATTACAGGTTTTGCCCAGTAACAAAACCGCAGGAACTAAAAAGGGCAGACAAAAGAACAGTTTATTACAAAATACTTATTCCAAGAAATTAAAGAAAGCAGGAGTATAGGTATCATCTTATAAAAAAATTATTACCCAAACAATTTTTCATAGATTGACGGCTGCCTGACCACTGGTAAGGCAACCGGAAATATATATGATTATATTAAGGTTATGTTAAAATAAATGAAATAAATATGAACCTAATAAACAGACCAATCGGAGGATATCCTGAGCTTGGGTTAAATAAATTTACAGGGCACCATAAAAATGCTTTGCATTTAAATACAGGCAGGAATTGCCTAGAATATATATTGAGGGCAAATAGCCATAGTAAAATATACCTGCCGTTCTATATATGCGAGTCAATATTTGAACCAATTAATAAATTAGATATAAAATTTGATTACTATCATATCGATGAGAATCTTGACCCTGTTTTTACTAATGGATTTAATGACGATGAAGTAGTTTTATATGTAAACTATTTCGGAGTAAAGAAAAGAACTGTTGAAAAACTGGCGGGTAATATTAAGAACCTGATTATAGATAATACTCATGATTTTTTCTGCAAACCTGTGGATAAAATTGATACATTTTATTCTGCCCGTAAATTTTTTGGTGTTCCCGATGGTGCATACTTATATACCAAAAATCTTTACAGGGGGACATTTGAACAAGACTATTCATATGACCGGATGGAGCATTTATTGATTCAAATTGATAAGGGGACGGAGGAAGGATACGAATCATTTTCCAGAAATGAAAGATTACTTATGAACCAGCCAATCAAACTAATGTCAAATTTAACCAAGACTTTATTAGGAAACATTGATTTTGACAGGGTGAGGAAACAAAGGAAGGATAATTTCTTAATATTACACGATAAGTTGGGGCACATTAATGAATTGAAAATTGAGGCGGATGAAATTGATGCCCCTTATGTATACCCTTTCCTGAGTGCAAAGGGAAAAGAGATAAAAGAAAAATCTGTTGACAAAAAAGTATATATTGATACATACTGGGATAGTGTTCTCAATAAAGTTTACAAGAATTCAGTTGAAGCAAGATTTACTAACGAACTTGTACCGTTACCTGTGAGCCAGATGTACAGTTCTGAAGAAATTGATTTATTAGGGACTTTCATTCGAAACTATTAATTCAGGAATTAAGCAGGAACGGGATGTCTGACAGTATCAGATTATTCCGAAGAGATTCATCCATGTTTAGTCAGAATTGTGAAATTGAGGGGAATAAAAAACCGCCTGTCTGAAAAACAAACAGGCGGAGTTTCAAAGATGTTTACAAAATTACAAGAGAACTATTGGTTATCGACTACAGCTTCGATGACATCCTGAATATCTTTAGGAACATTGGAGAAGAAATCCAAGCCGGTTAAAGCTTCGACTGAATCGACACTTACGCGATAACTTTGCCAGGAAGTGAAAGGCCCCTCATCATTATTCATAATAACAGCGATACATCTTGTAGAAGTAGTTACGCGTGAGAGGTCATTGGTTCCCGGGGGCAGGACCATAATAACTTTCCAAGCTACTGCAGGAACAGTAACCTTACCATTAGGGAAAGTGGTCATATATCCATATAGACCTGTACCGCCTTCACCGTATGCTCCAGAATAAATATATAATTTATCTCCAGATTGAGTTAAAGTACGGCAATAAGTTTCAAGAACTTCCCATGGACCGCCATTAAGTGTTTGAGTTTGCGGAATCATATTAGTCATATAAAATAACGAATCATTATCTGCCTGGGTTTTGGTTCTGTCTTCAGAAGGACACATATGACCGCGGCTAAAACCGGTGTTGTTATAATCATTTGTGGTTACATGATACCATTGTGCGGGCACGAGGGGATCCGGAATGAAGTTATCCTGTCTTACAGCGGGGCCACTCCATGAAGTATCTAATTCCCATGCTGTCCAATTTGGTATACCCCTGTCGCGATTATAGGCAGTACAGTATTGTCCGCGCTGAATAAGGAAATTGGAAGGATAATTAGTATCTGAGACAGCGCCGCTTGGATTACCCATTGTAAGGTTTATATTGTTTGTAGCAGTAACTTCGTCATAAATTTTAAATGCGAGAGAAGAAGAAGTTCCACCTGCAGGAGGGGCAGTATAAACAGAAACATTAGCTGCTCCGATACCTGCAACTAAAGCAGCAGGCACTAAAGCACGCAAAACAGTTGCAGAGACAAAACTTGTAACTAAGGGAGCGCCATTCCATTGAACAACAGATGAGCTCACAAAATAGTTCCCGGTCACGGTCATGTTAAAATCTGATTTACCGAACAGACAGGTGGCTGGAGAAATATATCT
>JARLHD010000024.1 GCA_031292435.1 Ignavibacteriaceae bacterium | reverse complement strand
CAACTTTTGATGCGGGAAAACAAAAAAAATAGTTAACTTTGAAAACGCTAAAAGTAGTTTTTAGGTGGTCAAACCTTTTGAACCTGACTGGTCAATATGCTGGCCCTCGACAGTGAGGAGATTCAGTTTTGTTATCATTTAATATTTCCTATATATAAGATTGATATTAAGAGAATATCGGTTAAGTTTTAAGAAATATATTTGCCAGGCTTTGATTATGGTTAGAGTATAAAATAAGGAGTTATTATTGATGATGAAAATGTTCTTTATATCTGGTTTATTTTTAATTACACTAATTGGATGTAACAGTAGTGTAGTTGAATCATTTAGTTTTGAAAGAGATACCCCAGCCTGGTTAAAAATCAAAATTGATTCTATATCGACACAAAAGTATTACTGGGGTACTGTAATCAATAGATATAAATGGAATAATAACTATTTATTTGAATTTACAATTCCAGTTAGTTCCTGTATGTTCTGTGATATTTATTTTTATGACGGAACTAAGAATAAATTTATTGATGCTAAAGCTGTTCAAAGCTATATTAATACCAGGACTGATAAAGTATTTGTTTGGAAATATCCGACTAGATAATTTTCTACAAGGGGTAGAATGGGAGCACGGGGGATCGGGGGATTAGGGAGGAGGAATTAAGATATATCGATTATTCTT
Source organism: Ignavibacteriaceae bacterium (assembly GCA_031292435.1). Classification (GTDB taxonomy): domain Bacteria; phylum Bacteroidota; class Ignavibacteria; order Ignavibacteriales; family Ignavibacteriaceae; genus Fen-1301. The sequence continues at coordinate 898 of JARLHD010000024.1, read as the reverse complement.
AATTTGGGACAGGTTCAAGGTTTTACCATAGTATTATTCCATCTATGGGTATTCTATGAGTATTCTATGGGTATTCTATGGGTATTTAGGGTTAGTTGAGGAATAGGGGTGGGATGTATTGGGAATGCTGAAAAGTAATTGCAGAGGGAGTGAAGAATTTTGCTGAATAGATAGGAGAATATAAGTTAGATAGAAACAATAACATTATATAAAATAAAGAGATATTTACTTTTTTATAAATTATAATAGAGTAATTAGACTATTAGATTCCCGCCTTCGCGGGAATGACAGGACACGGTGACCGGAATAACATGAAACAGTGATGGGAATGACTAAATAATTTGTTATATGGAGTCCATTTTAGTCCAGAGTTTTTTAGCTGCAAGCCGGGATTTCTCATAGATCTCTTCTGTATCGAATGGGAAGGAGCGTTTTTCATAGACAATATTGCCGTTAACGATAACGGTTTCCACATCATGGGATTCCATTCCAAAGATCATATGTCCCTGTAGATTCTCACTTAACAAGGGAGTGGGAGCACAGTAATCATATATGACGAGATCAGCTGCAAAGCCTTTTTCAATCCTTCCAAACTTCATATCAAAGTAGCGGTTGAGTATTGTATTTCCGTTATCAAGCAGTCTGAGGACATCATCCATAGATATTTTACCTTTGGCATCGGCATTCTTAAAGAAGGCGAACTTAGACTCATCGAACATATTGGAGCCGATACCGTCGGTTCCAAGTGCTCCGTTCTTTACCTGGTTAAGTTTGTGCATATAGCCAACAGAGTTGTTCATATTGGAACGTGTATTATGAACAAGGAAGGCATCGTGGGCGTTGATGATATCGATATCGTTATCGTTAAGATAGACACCGTGGACAAGAATGGCTTTGT
>JARLHD010000243.1 GCA_031292435.1 Ignavibacteriaceae bacterium | reverse complement strand
AGAATCGTATAGGAAGAAAAACACTATTAAAAAATCAAACGCTTAGGAGGTATTTTTAATGATAAAATAAAAGCGGTATCTTAGTAATTAGGGTGAGGAATAATGTGAACCCAGCCCTGGGGAATAATCTGGTTTTTGACATTAGGGGTAATTGATTCTATTAGTTTCGATGAAATCAGGACTGTCAAGTTGGCTAAGCTTTGGAATTCGCCACTATGCTTTGTATCCTGATTATCAGCCTATAAGGACATAAAAACAAATCTGCCCTATAAAAAATTGGCTGAGAGAATCAGATCGGATTTTTGAAATGAGGGTTACTTGACGTGGCTGAGCCTCCTGGTAACGGCAACAGTCCATGAAAAGTTTAGAGTCCATCCTTTGGACTATTTTGATAGTTTTGTGCCTTTGAATAAACTTCACGAAATATTGTATCGGCAGGACGGTTCTGTAGTTGTTTAAGATAAACTTTCCTCCTATTATTTATTATTTGACATCCACGGAAAGTCCACTTTTCACGGTATCACTAAACGCTGAGTACCAAGGGCGCGTATTGGTTACATATCTACACAACTACCTGCCCCCTGGTTACCTCGGTTACCTGGTTACCTGAATTTTATACACACCTGGTCTTTTGTAAGTGTGCTTTATTTATTGAAATTATATTTAACTCTGAGTTTATGTGATAGTGTATATAGATATTTAGGTAACTTGGTAACCATCTTATTATTTTCCTTATATTCTTTATTTTTGATATAAATTTTTAATAATCGGGGTTACTCACTGTAAGTAACTGTAGGTAACCCTTGGTAACTTTTAGAGGAAAGGAATCCTTCTAAGTTGATTCCAGCAAGCTTGGCTTTCTCAATGTCAATACAAAGACATTTATGCGTAACTTCTCCGAATTTAACATTCTTACTCTTATCTAAAATGTAATCGCATTCCTTAAATAAATTCAGGTAAGAGGTTTTATCCAGAAGATCTCCTTCATATTTAGTCCTATTGGCATATACCTTAAATTCATTGAATATTTTATTGAACTTGATAGCAAGCGTATTTATTGAGCTACCCATTTCCATAATCCTAAAATCTTCATTTGAATTGATCACTCGATTTTCTGCCATTATTGACAATTCTTCAATTAACTGGTCTACAGCAGATCTTACCATTCCATGATTTGAACCAGTTATTTCTTTCAACTGATCTTCTATAAGCCCTTCAAAATTAACGTCAGGTACAGGAAGTTTGTTTTTATGTGCATAACCCCTAAACAACTCAATCCCAACAAGCATAACAGCTAAGTTGTTACTAATTCTTGGTGCTACCTTTATCGGTCCAAAATGATCTGTAATGAATTCTTTTGCTACACCAAATAATTCCGCAATGTTAGCGTTCAAACAATACTGAATATAATCTGGCATGAAAGCTTCCAATTCTAAGGCTTCAATTTTTTGAAAAGCCTTCTGCATATCCAGATCTTTTTTCACAACATCTGTACTCCTAATTAAAATAACCCTTTCCATTATGGCTGGCAGGTTAATATTCCACTCCCCCATCACCGCCATAGGAGCTGATAATTTATAGTTTTCTATTGTCTGGTCTGATCTGCCCTTCGATTCTTGTTCACCTGAATATACCTTTCGCATAAATCTCAAAGTATTGTCAACATCATCTGGCTTCATATCCGACACTTTAAACTCATCGTACCATTGAGCAATACTATTCGTACTTGACAGCAGTTTAAGTAAAGGGAAGGATCTCATTGTAATGCTCATTGGCGTGGGATCTTTGTAACCTTCTAATCTTGCAAAGACTTTTGCAGTACTGGTCTTACCTGAACCAGCTCCGCCATGATTGAACAATAAAGGAAATGCACCCATTATCTTTTCAATTCGACATTTAACAGTAGTAGCAAATAGCCAACCAATATAAGGTAAGATTACATTCGTATCATTTATATTAAGTATGTTTTCGAAAAATATACGATACAAGTCTTTTTTATCATTTTCATCTAAAGATTTATAACGAATCCTATGATAAAATGCATCTGAGCCTTTTTCATAAGGCACAATCTGAAGGTCTTCTGTCTCTCCCTCCTTCGTAATATTTATTCCTTCCACAACCCATATATCATTGTTCAATCCAATTACTTTAGTTCCTTTTTTCCTTAGAGGAATGGTTGGTTGTATATACTGACATAATGCCTGAAGATCATGATCTGAACCAAGGAATCCACAATCCTGATGTCCAAGTGCACTTAAAAATTTCTGTTTGGAATTCCAATCTGTATTTTCTATTAGCACATCAGAATAATGAAATCCTTGTGATGAAATTATATCGCATTTCAAGCAATCGCTGTTATCTAATACAAGTAACTCCTTGGGGATGATCTTGAATGTGGTGACTTGTGTCTGGACAAAGTCCTTTCCCTGCTTAACCGTTTTAAAATAGGAATTATTTCTTTCAACAAACTTTACAGGCAGATATTTCTCTTGTTCTTCATTTCGTTCATACATGTCATTTACTGTACAAACAAGTTTATCCTCAAGTAATGGTGGGTTGTTTTGTTGATTCCATAATTTAAGTACTTCTATAGATATTTGTCTATCTACCCCTTTTGAAATAAAATTACCAAGAATCTGTTTTGCAATGAGAGTCCTCATCCCCTCTACGGTACCAGATAAATTTGATAAAAGCTCGGTTCTTTTTTCGGTGGAAGTTACAGATTTAACATTTCCCTGGCTTGAAATGGTTAGTTCAAACATTATTTATCCTAAAATTCGATAGACCCAATTCCTTGCTCAACTGGATTACTCCTGAGTATGATTAGAATTGGCTATCAGGCTGCAGATCGCCAAACATTAGAATTCACTATCAAAAACAAACTTATTATTGTTCTGCACCCACTGTTTGCTGAATTTTGATATGAAAATAAGTCTAATATCATCTAAAATATTACTTTAACTAATACTTGTAAAGATAAGTATAAAAGTAACATACAAGCAATTTTAACATTAATTTATTTTCTTACATAGTGCCACTTAAATAGTATTGGAGGTAATAAGATCACCCACTGTGGCAATAAACTTTTGTATGCTCCCAAAACCAAAATACCGTCAAAGAGAATCTTAAAATTTTTCTGTAAAATATTTTTGAAGTTGTCCTCAAGGATTAGTTGCCAATTGGCTTAATGGACAACCATTAAGTTGAAAACTTATCCCAGAATTGGTGTGAACCTTAATATGAGTACATGCACCCCCTCGACTTAGGGTGTATGGGGTACTAAAAGGGTTACAAAATGGTTTCATTTCTGTTATAAAGGTAGACAACTCTTTACCCAGTCTCGGTGTTGCTCCCCTAAGACTCAGCCCCCTAATCGCAAATAGCATTATGGGTTATTTAATCTTAATTATGGAGTTAATCATGGTGATCCAAAGAGCAAGTTTTGATAAGAAAGGCAATGTATCGGATAATGAATCCATTGCTAAAGTTAGTGAAGCTCAGTTGAACGATTCGATCTTTATGTCCAAAGCTGAGATAGAAGATGCCAATTTCCTGGACAAAGTAAATGTGTTACTTGCAAAGAGTAAACTTACTATCGTCACTGGTAAAGCCAAAGAGTGTCGGAATGGAAATTACAGAACCTTTATAGGTGATCTGAATTATCAGCCATTCACTACAGCCATCGAATAGTAATTGTTAGTGAGATTAGCCGAGAGGTTAGTCTCACTGATTACTTCTCCCCTTCCTTAATATACTGTCTGTGTATTGTATATATATAAAACGTAACACTACACTGGAGTATCATTACTTTCTGGTTTCGAATACTATCGGATAATATTCCGATTCCTGATAAAAATATACTTAAATGGGAAGCAAACTTACTGGATAAATAAGAACGATGTAATTACTAATTTGCCAGACGGTAACAACTTCTCTCAGAACACGTTTTAAAGCTCACTGTGGTAGTTAAACTGATAGAATGGGAATTCCTACTACCTTAATTATACAGTCCCTTCACGAGGCTCTTTACCCCCTAATTAATTAATATCCGTTAACTGCCCGATGCCAGCAATTACAACTCTACTTGTTTACCATTTCTGAATATACTTACAACAACATTCGGATAAGCAAGTGAAGAATGGAAGTTGCAAGCCCCATAGTTGCCATTAACATGTCTTACTTGTGAAATAATCAGGAAAGATTCCTTTGATAACTCTACAGCTTTCTGTTCCGCTTCTTCCCAATTATCGTATGTATATTGCTCTATGTCCTGATATTTGAACTTGTTTAATAAGGTCATCCCTAACCTCTTTTTAAGTTCTCAAAATATTCCTTTTCCAATACCCTTGGTAATCGTGTATAAAATCTTTTCCTATGGCTGATTTCAACATATAATCGAATGAAATGTTTGGCAATATTCGGAAATATTTTCTTTTGAAGATATCTACGCAATCTAACTATTTCTTTTGCTTCAAAATCTTCCTTTTTAATACAAAGAAGTGACTCTTGTCCATCCTTATATTCATGTAAGATTTCATCCCAATGAAAGTCTTCAAGTTTTAAGCTTTCATATCCTTTTTTAAATAGTCCAACCTTTATGCCTATATCTGCAACTGTAAAGGACCTTTGTGCTATATTAGTTATTACTATCCGAATAAATTTAGCATTTGGATTATTAGAAACTATTGCTTGTTTATCCCTCAATATGCATTTTTCAATTGTGACAACTCCAATTAATTTCTTATTCCTTTGAGAAAAATAAAGCGAGGTAATTACTGCTGAAATTGTACCTATAGCTGATAACCATACTGGCAAAGAATCCCAAAAAGTCTTTTGAGTACTAACATATATTGTATCCATAATATCAATCTCACTTGTTTGTTCTTATGAAGGCAGTATCCTTTGGAGGATTGTAATACATTACTTTTACTGTATCATGTAAAACATGTGAATTATCCTTGGTAATTTGGAGAGAAGCATAATTGAGGTAACCCGATATAACCATTCCGATTGCGGTTATTATAACTGCACACTGTGCCCAGAATAGTGATTTTTGACCTCGTTTTCTCTCATCATCCAGGATCAACTCATCTTTGGTTCTAAAATCATTATTAATAAATTCATCAAACTCAAGAGATGGATTGAACAAATAATTCCATAATGGAGTAGCCATATTTGTTAATGTAAAATTAATTTTACCTTCATCAACAGACACATATAAAGGTAAATCTCGTTCTGCCTTTGGATCAGCTATATACTTCGGGTCAATTAAATTATATTTTATTAAATAGCTCCAAACCTTGATAATATCAGTAATTTCTTCTCTACTATTAATACCTGATAAACGAAGGGTACCAGGTTCCACAATCTCGTCAAACTCATACTTTACATTTTTGATGGTCAAATACTCATCAAGAAATGATCGAAAAGAATTCGATTGTTCTCGGTTTTTGAGCCATCTAATTATTTCTTTCTGATTCGCTGTAAACATACCCTCTCCGAATAGTTACTTCAAACCTAAATAAATCAACCAATTGTTCAAATAGCAATCCATTCAATATCAACATTAATTTATCCAATGGAGCAACCCATGATAATCATTCCAATGACCATTAAACTCATGTCATTAGTTCTTGTTATGGGCTTCATCGAGGCTCTTACTGGGACTTTAGACTATACCATCGACAATTCCAGTGGCGAGTATAGAATAGCCTTATCAGAGGCTCACTTCAACACATTAAATAACCAATACAATTTAACATTACAATATGGAGTTAGATACCATGTTCCAAATACTCAGCAGAACTTATCATAATTATCAGTATTTCATCAGCTATGTAATAAATGGAGAGTACCAGAAGAAATCTTTCTGGAATAAAATCCAGAGAGATCAGTTTATCGCTGATACCAGAGATTCATTGAGGGGATAAACTCCAGGGCACAAGGGCTACTAAGCTTTAACAGGCTTGTAGTCCTTTTCTTATAACTACCTGTTCCCTACTCCCATAATCAATAACATTTATTTACACATCATTAATACGACAGGCTATTAAATGCAGATTAGAAAAATTCATTATTCCTGGAAATCTATGAAAACTATAGATTATAGGTTCCGAGATGTAGCAGAAGCTTACCCCGAATTGTCTTCCAACTTTCATAAGATTACTTCTCCCCAGGATATGTTTAATATGTTCAAACTAATGTTCTTGAATTTAGTCCAAGAGGT
>JARLHD010000242.1 GCA_031292435.1 Ignavibacteriaceae bacterium | reverse complement strand
TAAAAGGACGGCCAAATACCGTCCTTTTTTTTATACCCTAATATTATTATCTTAGCGCCAAATAAGTAATCTTTGTTAGCTTAAAACGAATTTGATAATTAAGTACTACCCCTTATATTCTTATTCTTAAGTACATCTTCATATCTTCGTGCAATGCTCAGACGCTACTTATATTCCAATATGAAATTTGCTAAATATTAATCTATCAATTAAGGAAGTGTTGTATGCGCAATCCATTTACCAGATCTGTTATTCTTGCGGTTCTCTCTCTTCTGCTTTCTATAAGTGTCTTCCCCCAGGATACTGCTTACTATAGTACCCTCTCGGTCACCAGCCCCACGGTTGTAACTGATCTTGAAGCTAGAGTAAGGTCTCCTTTTACTTCAAGGACTTATAGTGATTATCGGGATATATTAATTCCAAATTATGAATCCAGCCCTACCGGGGTTGGAACCCAAAGAAGAGTATCATGTGCATATTCCGGTTATACTGTCGTTTATACTCCTCCTCTTGTTAAACCTTTCTTTGATTTTACGGGTCTTGATTTCAGCCGTGAACATACTTACTGCCAGAGCTGGTGGGATGTAGCATCTTCAACTAATCCTTATTATTCAGATTATCATCATTTGTTCCTTACAGAGCAAAATAATACAAATGGTATGAGAGGTAATTATCCGCTTGGAGATTGTGCTGTTGTTACTAAATCCTTTCTTGCTTGTAAAGAAGGTACTAATTTACTCGGACAGACGGTCTTCGAACCTCGCCCTGGCGATAAAGGTGATGCCGCCCGTGGAATGATGTATATGGTCATCATGTACGATCTTAATGGCTCCTACGGTCGCTGGAATTTTAAGTGGCTGAATGAATCCAAGATTCCCTCTACTCCTCAGGATATCCAGACTTTATTAAGATGGTCTAAACAGGATCCACCCGATAGGTGGGAAGTTGAAAGAAATAATTATATCGCTACCTTACAGTTGAACAGAAATCCTTTTGTCGATCACCCGGAATACCTGAAATATGTAAGTCTCTATGATATGACTAAATTATCTCCTGTATTCAGCCCTGAACCGACTTATCAGGTTACTAATTTTACTGCCGTCGCAAATGGACAGTCAGTTACTGTTAATTGGACAAACCCTTCATCAGGTCAGCTTCCTTCCGGCTTCCTCCTGCAGGCCTATGATACTAATAATTACTTTATCCCTGC
>JARLHD010000241.1 GCA_031292435.1 Ignavibacteriaceae bacterium | reverse complement strand
GATCAAAAATTGAGGTCTCATAAACTAAAGAGGTTAGATTATTTCCTCCTTTAGAAGACCGAATTAGAAGCTGTTTGGGGATTGTCCAATTTCCGCTATGTATTGAAATAGATTGTTCAGCTGAAACGCACCAATCCTTATTAAACCTGTCATTCAGGTATATTCCACAAAATTTCCAAAACGCCGAGTACCATGATGTGCTGTCTCCTTTTCTCTCACCTGGATTAGACGAAATATACCAACCTTTCATTACTTCTTTGATGAAACCGTTTTTAAGAAGACGATCTCTATGTGTTCTTGAAATTGTGTTAGTTTTTATAATTGCTACTCCATCATGGCCTTGAAATTCCTTCAACACTTGGAGAGATTCAGCTAATTTTTCCTTTGGTGTTGACATATTTAAATTCCTTTATAAAGTGTATGATTTCAAGTTTATTCCGGCGACCCATTTCAAGTTTATTTAGCTGTCCCATTTCAAGTTTATTCTGCTGACAAAATTATGGTTTATTATTCAATTTTACAATCCTGAGGATTTTATAAACCAGCCAAATTATTGTATTGGCTTAATTTCACAAATGTGGTTTGTATTTAAGCTATTGTTCAAATGGACAACAGTATTTAATAAGACAACAATAAGCGTAGAAAGTTACATTATCAACGAATTAAAGGTAAAATCCTACGAGAAACTCGGCCTAGAATAAATATCAAAACCGAAAAAGTTGGATTCTCCCAAGAAACATAAATGTAGCGAAATCTGCTTAATTAAGCATCTTTACTGTGTATAGTTACAAAAATGTAACTATGACTGAAGAGAAATTTTATAAAAAAACTCACCTTTAGCCCGGCACTGGTTAATAGACGTTCTATTTTTCTGTTTCTTCTTAACTCAAGTTCATCATCTAAAAGAAGTGACAATAGCTCAGTGTATGCTAGCTCTCCTTCATCTGCTTGTTTTAATCTCTGTTCCAGAGTATCGATTATTCCTGCTAGTTTCAGATTACTGAGCTGCTCTTTGATTTGTGCATAGTTGGACATAAGTATTTGTCCTATTCGTTATTGTTAATAAAGTAATTTATTGGACGTACAAACTGTAATGTGTTATCAGATATAACT
>JARLHD010000240.1 GCA_031292435.1 Ignavibacteriaceae bacterium | reverse complement strand
TCCTTTCTTAGACAGATATCTCTGGACAGTTGATTCACAAATTTTATAACCAAGTTTTAATAATTCACTATGAATTCTTGGAGCTCCCCAAATTGGATTTTCCATTGCCATCTTTTTAATCAAAATAATAACTTCCAAATTCATTGAAGGGCTTCCACCTGCTGTTCCGCTCTTTCGCTTCCAGAAATGACGAAAACCCAACCTATGCCATTTGATAATTGTACTTGGTTTGACAATGAAAAGTTATTCTTTCCAATTTGATAGAATACCCTTCATGAAGCTAAAGAACAGCCTATCAGTTCCACTTATTTTTAATTTAGGATCATTTCGCTGATATATTTCTAATTGCTTATGTAAAAAAACATTTTCTAATATCAATTGCGCTTTAGTAGTGAATAATTTATGAAAGAATATAAGTAAGGATTTTAACATCAGGTTATTCTAATTATTGAAATTTGCAGGATAAAGATAAGGAAAGCAAACTTTTGATTTGGATTAAATTTGGCTATTTTAAATGTGGATGGAGTGTTAAATAATAATCGGATTTATTATGAAAATTATCAGCGAAATATATCAGTTCAAAATTACATTGAATGATTCCAAACCATTGATTTGGCGAAGAATATTTGTCCCTGCAAATTATTCGTTTTGGGATTTGCATGTAGCCATTCAAGATGCAATGGGGTGGCTTGATTATCATCTGCATGAATTTGAGATCTTAAATCCAACAATAGGTGAGAAAGTTAGACTTGGAATGCCTGATGAGGAATATGATGATCCGGACAGACCTTTAATTCCTGATCATAAAGAAAAAATTTCAGACTATTTTAATGAGAATAATTGCAATGCCCGATATGAGTATGATTTTGGGGATTCTTGGATCCATACTATCAAGTATGAGAAAATTATTCCTGTATTAAAAGGGGAAAAATATCCAAAGTGTATTGGTGGAAAAATGGCGTGTCCTCCTGAAGATTGTGGCGGCATTCATGGGTATAAAAATTTATTATCAATATTAAGCAGTCCGAGCAATGAAGAATATAAGGATATGATTACATGGCTAGGTGGAAAATTCGATCCAAAATTATTTTATCCTGAATCTATATCTTTTGATGATCCTAAAAAAAGATTTAAGCTAATGAATGAAGGCTAAGTATGGCTGGTAAAGTGTTTTTAAAGTTCTATATTGCTATATTTAAGAAACACCTAAAAGAGTTAAGTGGAAAAGTTAGATTATATTAAATACTGGATCAAAACTTCAGCAGATGATCTGATTTCGATGGAGAGTGTCTTCAATGCTGGGAGATATGATTGGTCTCTCTATATTGGACATCTGGCTCTGGAAAAAATTCTTAAGGCAGTATGGGTTAAAAATAATGAGAGTAATATTCCCTCAAAAACACATAATCTATTGAAGATATCTGAGGAAGCAAAATTGGAATTTAATGAGGAGCAAATATTATTCTTAAATCGTGTAACAAATTTTAATTTGGAGACACGTTACCCCGATTATAAATTAGATTTTTTTAAGAGTTGTACTAAAGAATTCGCTGAAGAAAATATTAAAATGATTAAGGATTTATACGAATGTATAAAAGACAAGATATAAATAATATTATCAATCGATTTGTTGCGATGATATCAAGTGAATTTCCGGTTAAAGGACTATATTTATTCGGATCTTATGCAAATGGTAACGCTAGAGAAAATAGTGATATCGATATCGCTATTGTTTCTGATAAGTTTGAGGGCAGACGTTTCTGGGACCGGGAAAAGTTAGGAAAATATATAATCAAATCTTCTTTCGATTTGGAAGTACATCCGTTCAAAACTGAAGATTTTACAGAAGATGATCCATTTGTAAAGGAAATAATCAGGACTGGACAAAAAATAGTTTAAAATATTGAAGAGTTTTTTAGTTTAGAATGATTGGAGTAATATTTTTTCATATACTGGTATAAACCATTAGCCCCCATACATCCCATTAGTACAATACAACCACTTTTTCTTATGGAAGAACTTTAGATGAACTTTATGAAAAGCTTCGTTTATGATCTGAATTCGATGCATTTTTAGACTATCGTAGAATCCCTATCTCTCCGCAAAAGAGAATAAAGCCTCAAATCTAAGAGAAGATTTGAGGCTTTATTTATTTTGGTCAGATAATTAATTTGAAGGCGGTGGAGAGGATGGTTTCCAGGAGACCTTCGAAGAACTTATCGAGATCGGGTTTAGCGAGTCCTTTTTCTGTAAGGAGGAGGAACTCGGCCTGGTCGCGTTTTCCTTTAATAAGCCAGAGGAGATCAGCAGAGGATAGCTTACCTTCTGAGAGGAGGGAAATCCACCGCTGGACATCATCTTTGACGGCAGTGAGGAAATCTTTTGAGTCTTCGACTGCTTCCTCTTTTATTTCATTCCATTTATCTTCTGCAAATGTTTCTACATTAGTTATGAGCTGAATCCAAAAATCCACGAATGTTTTCATTAGATACTCCAGATTAATTTATATATTTAGTTTTACAGGACGCCTGTCTGAAACGCAGTAGGTTATGAGATCCCCGCCTTCGCGGGATGACAAAAGGGGGGCGGGGATGACAAAAAGGGGGCAGGAATATTTTTTCATATTTATATTCTGTTTTAATTGACTATGTTATACTGAACGCCTTTATTAAAAGCATGGTGCCGCGAGGCAGCGGTCTGCCGTTAATTGTTTAATGGTTTTCGTTTATGGTTCTCGAAATCGATTATGGTGTTGAAGTCGGAGGCGATAAGGAGTTTGACTTCAGAGATAAATGTATCGCTTAGTTGGGATTTACATTTCCAGCGTTCAAGCAGACCGAAGAGTGAACTGCTATTGGGATCGCGAATGATTTCCCATTGAGCTATTGTTTCAGTGTTATTGGGAATGGTTTTGGAGTACTGGTATGCGATTTCGACATTTAGTTTAAGTGA
>JARLHD010000239.1 GCA_031292435.1 Ignavibacteriaceae bacterium | reverse complement strand
GAGCGTGGGGATCAGCTATCATACCTAAACGTCGTTCATCCGAATACCGGTATGCGAACACCCGGTGAACGAGTCACTTATTTTATTAAGCGGCTAAGGCGTAGTTATATTCGCCAGTTATATTTTTGTTCCCAAGTTTTTTACGTGCTTTCGGGGAACACGATGTGCAGTTCAATGTCTCCATAACCCCGTCGAAACCAAATTCACCCCCATGAAAGGAAGGAAATCAGGGTATCCATTTTATATCAGGGACACCTGAAACTTTATTCTGATAGCGTGCAAGAACGAAAAACAGGTCGCTTAACCTGTTTAGAAATATAATAATATTATTGCCGATTTTCTCTTGTTTGTTTAGTGTAACCACTTGTCTTTCGCCACGACGGCAGACGGTCCTGCATACGTGGAGCAATGAAGCACCTTTAGATCCACCGGGAAGTATGAAGTGCTTTAATTCTTCGTTCATTGAATCGAAGTGGTCAATCTCTTTTTCCAGATCATTGCAATGTACTTCAGTAATGCGTGGAATATTTTTCTTTTTATTCTCTTCAATTTCCGGGGAAGAGAGATCGGCACCTAGAACAAAGAGATAGTTTTGAATTTTATTAAGAACTGTTTTTACTTCCTGATCATTTATTTCTGTTGCTGCCAATCCTATAAACGAGTTAAGCTCATCAATTGTTCCATAGGCTTCGATTCTTATTATATCTTTGGATACGCGTTTGCCGCCATGGAGGGCAGTTTCGCCTTTATCGCCGCCTTTGGTATATATTTTCATTTCTTAAACGGCAGGGTTTGAAGAGTTACTTTCATTGACATTACAGCATTCTTGGCTATTAAATGAACGCCATCGCCAAGGAAGGCTTTTCTTACAACACCCAGACCAATATTCTTTTTAAGTTTGTATGACCAGGCGGTAGAGGTAACAGTACCGACTTCTAAAAAAGCATCATTGTATAAAAGAATTTGTCCGTTATTTTCTACAGGCTCAGGAAAAACTATACCGGTTAACTGTTTCTGAACTTTGTCGTAAGTATCCAGGCGTGCGATGACTTCCTGTCCGATGTAGCAACCTTTAGTGAAGCTGACCATATCAAGTAGATTAACTTCATGTGGATTGTATTTATCATTAAGCTCATTGGGTGCGACAGGTATTCCCTTCTCTATTCTATAAGCATTAAATGCTTCCTGACCGATGAAGTTAAAATCGAAGAGACTCCTGTTATCGTATAAATATGAGATTAGTTTTTGTCCGTTCGTAATATCAGCAAGCACCCAGTATAAGGGGTTGCCTTTTTCATCAATAAACTTTGCGGTAAAGAACATCATTCCTTCGCCGTTTATTACTTTGAACTTATTGACCTGGATTTGATTTACATAATTTCCGCAGACAAGGGTAATAAAAGAATCTGCCTGAGGTCCCATTAACTGGAACAGGATATATTTACCGGGGTTGTCACTGATCTTTACATCATCAGAGATGATATACTTTTCCATCCAGTTCTTTACTTTTGATTTATTAATGGCGCTGCAAACAAGGAGCTGATAGTCCTCAAAATTAAGTACAGCTGCGGTATCAATAATCCTTCCTTTATCGGTTGTGAAAATAGTTAAGCCTATCCCCTCTTTAGGAAGGTCTTTCAGGGAGTTGGTAGAAATCCTATGGAGGAAATCGAGAACATCCTTTCCGCGTAGTTCTAAAATTCCATTATCAGACAGATCAACAAGACCCACTCCTTCATTGAGAGAATTAGTCTCAGCTTCAGGTGAGGAAAACTGTTTGAAGACAGGTCTTCCGTTGCTCTTATCAGGGCTATATCCAAGAGAGACAAAATAATCCTGAAGAGGTGATGTAATTAGGTCATTGGACGACATTAAATCTCCGTTTATACACAGATATAAATTGTAATGTTATAAATTAATAGAATAATGATTAAGATAAAATAACAATTGTTATAATAAAAAACCTTCGCGGTTAAGGGAAACCCCAAAGGTTTTGTTATGCAAAGATAGGGATTTAATTAATAAGGACGGGTCTGTTTTCTATTCCTTGTGTTTATATAGAGACTATCTTTTACGCTCCAGACAAAGGGGATAGAATCACGGGCGATTACTTTTTCGCCGGTATCGATATAGAGATATTCGAGGTAATCGGGGTATTTATCATTATTTACATTAGCGATAGTGCGCTGGAAATTTATTCCTTTATATGTCATGAGCAAATGCGGAAAGGCAGTTAAACCATTGACCAGGAAGTAGTTGTAATCAATATGACCAACGCCCTGTGCATAGTGAAATGTTATATCGATGTATGGCGTGCCGTTATAACTCCATCTCTGAAGGGATATTCTGTTGAACCCGCCGTGTGATGGAACGGGAGCTTCCCAGATTGAGGTTATCTGATCGTTTGTATACTGGTAGAGGCAAAGGTAGAAAAACGCGGTGCCAAGTTTAGTACTGTCGAGATCGATATAGCTTTGATCGTAGCCGATAATGTTTTTAGTTTCGATTAAGCGCTCGGTTGGTCTTGAACGTGCTATTACTGCAAAGACATAATTATTACCCCCCTGGTTATAATAAATAAGGGCAGGCTGGGGAATGTTGTAGGTAAGGGTCTTATCAAAATTTATAAGATAGGTACCTTCAGGATAATTATTAAAGACATATTCCATGATTGCTATAGTATCGCCGGGAGTTCTTGCAGGAGTATTTTTCTTTTTTTCCTCAAGATTGTAGCGCTGGATATCGGCATCCTTTTGCGGGGAGTCCTGAACCTGTATGTTTTCGGAGGTATTATTCTCTTCTTTTTTGGTACCGCAGGAGAATAGCCCAAAAGACATAAAGACCAGGCTGATCAGGTATATATAATATTTCATTCCATTACCGTATTAAATAATACATGATTTAAACAAGTATTATGCCGATTAGTAAATTGGATATAATTGACATATTTGGAGTATTTAGCTGCTTATTTGAGTCTCATAAAGAGACATGTTAAGCAGAGTATTCTTTCATAAATCCGGCTGAACTAATTATTCCCAACATGAAGTGGTTGAGATTAAAATGTTCATTGGGTGAATGGAGGTTTTCTGAATTCAGACCCATGCCCATAAGTACGGTAGGTACTTTTAATTTTTTAGTAAATACTGTAACAATTGGTATTGAGCCGCCATCGCGCACGTAGACCATTTTTTTACCAAAGGCTAATTCCATTGCCTTGGAGGCAGCGATAGTTGCTTTGTCATTAAGAGGCGTAAGGACAGGATATGCAAAGTGCAGATCACGGACTATTACTGAAACTGATTTAGGGGCTATTTTTTTTATGTGCTTAGTAAATTCTTTTGCTATGCGTTTAGGATCCTGGTTTGGAACAAGGCGCATGCTTATTTTTGCAGTAGCCATTGATGGGATAATTGTTTTTGCACCTTTGGAGGTAAAGCCGCCGAAGATTCCGTTGCAATCGAGAGTTGGTCGTGCCCACAATCTTTCTAAAGTAGTAAATCCTTTTTCGCCATATAGTTCATCGACGCCTAATTCACGGGCTAGTTTTTTATCAGAGAATTTTA
Source organism: Ignavibacteriaceae bacterium (assembly GCA_031292435.1). Classification (GTDB taxonomy): domain Bacteria; phylum Bacteroidota; class Ignavibacteria; order Ignavibacteriales; family Ignavibacteriaceae; genus Fen-1301. The sequence goes on along the minus strand of JARLHD010000239.1, from coordinate 704 downwards.
AGCGTTTATAGTTTTCTTTTTCTTTTTTAGTAATCTTTAGGACGTTGTTATAGAAGTGAGGGATAGTGATCCGGCCGTTTTTATCGTGGAGTTTTGTTATCATTTCGGCTATTACATTTATAGGGTTAGCCACTGCTCCGCCGAAACTACCTGAATGCAAATCCTGCGAAGGACCGGTTAATTCAACTTCCATATAGCAAAGACCGCGGAGACCGTATGTAAGGGTTGGTACTCCCGGTTCATATAACTCAGTATCAGAGATAAGAACTGAATCGCACTTAAGCAGTTCGGTATTATCATTTATAAACTTTTCGAGATTCTCACTGCCGATTTCTTCTTCACCTTCTACCAGGAATTTAACATTTAACGGAAGGCTGCCTGACGTCTTGAAGTATGCTTCAACACTTTTGATATGCATGTACAGCTGACCTTTATCGTCAGTAGCGCCGCGTGCATATATGTTACCGTCATTTATAACAGGATCGAAAGGAGGATGGTTCCACAGTTCTATAGGGTCAACCGGCTGGACATCATAATGACCATAGATCAGTACTGTAGGCTTGCCCGGTGCGCCAAGCCATTCGCCATAGACAATAGGGTGACCTTCGGTCTTAAAGATATTTACTCTACTTATTCCTGCTGCTTTTAATTTTCCTGCAACGAATTCAGCGGCAGTATTGATTGCCTCTTTATGTTCAGGCAAT
>JARLHD010000023.1 GCA_031292435.1 Ignavibacteriaceae bacterium | reverse complement strand
TGCATGGATTTCACCTTCATTGATCGAAAGGTTAATCCCTTTTAATATTTCTTTTCCTTCAATGCTGGCATGAAGATCTTTTATTTCTAATAACATAAGTATTAAAATCCTTAAAATGATTTGTTAATTAACCGACACTCCCTTCAAGACTGATACTTAAAAGCTTTTGCGCTTCTACTGCAAACTCCATTGGAAGTTCTTTAAATACTTCCTTACAATAACCGTTAACGATTAAATTTATTGCATCCTCCGTTTTAATTCCCCGCTGATTCAAATAAAATATCTGATCCTCGCCGATCTTGGAAGTTGTTGCTTCATGTTCAACCTTTGCAGAAGGATTATTTATTTCCAAATATGGAAAAGTATGCGCTCCGCATTTATCACCTATTAAAAGAGAATCGCATTGTGAAAAGTTTCTCGCATTCTCGGCTTTTTTAGAAATCTTAACCTGTCCGCGATAACTGTTATTGCTTCTTCCGGCAGAAATACCTTTTGATATAATGGTGCTTCGTGTATTTTTCCCCATATGAATCATCTTAGTACCTGTATCTGCCTGCTGCATATTGTTTGTTACAGCAACTGAATAAAACTCGCCTATTGAATTATCCCCGTGTAAAATGCAGCTTGGATATTTCCATGTAATTGCAGAACCGGTTTCAACCTGAGTCCATGATATTTTGGAATTAATCCCTTTGCAGTGTCCTCGTTTGGTTACAAAATTAAAAATACCACCCCGGCCTTCCTTATCTCCTGCATACCAATTCTGAACTGTTGAGTATTTTATCTGTGCATTATCTAATGCAATCAACTCAACAACAGCAGCGTGGAGTTGATTCTCATCTCTCATTGGAGCTGTACATCCTTCCAGGTAACTCACATATGCACCTTCATCTGCAATAAGTAAAGTTCTTTCAAACTGACCAGTGCTGGCTGCATTTATCCTGAAATAAGTTGAAAGCTCCATTGGGCACCTTACACCTTTGGGTATATAAGCGAAGGAACCATCGCTGAATACAGCTGAATTTAGCGCAGCAAAAAAATTATCAGTGTATGGAACTACAGACCCAAGATATTGCTTGACAAGATCAGGATGGTTCTTCACCGCTTCGGAAAACGAACAGAAAATAATTCCGAGTTCAGCTAATGTTTCTTTGAATGTTGTCGCAACAGATACAGAATCAAATACTGCATCAACTGCCACATTGCTTAATCTTTTTTGTTCATCCAAGGATATTCCTAATCTCTTAAATGTATCGAGCATCTCGGGATCGACTTCGTCAAGACTATTCAGTTTCGGTTTCTTCTTTGGAGCGGAGTAATAAATTATATCCTGATAATCAATTTTATTATAATGTACATTTGACCAATGAGGTTCTTCCATTGTTAACCAATGGCGGTAAGCTTTTAATCTCCACTCCATCAGCCAATCGGGTTCACCTTTAATCTTTGATAATTTTTGGATTATTTCTTCATTTAACCCCTTAGTAAAAGTCTCGGATTCAATATCAGAAACAAAACCGTACTTATATTCCCGGTTAGCTAATTCTTCTATAGTTGTTACTTCAGTATTGCTCATTTTTTCTCCAAATTCGCTGCTTTTCATTGTTTTAGTCAAAAAGCATACTAAAACTATATAATCTATACAAAAAAGTCAAGATTCATATTTATAAATATTCAGCAATTTTTTCTTATTGTGATGAATCATATATATAGTAAAAATGAATATCAAAATTGACATTGGATTCCACAATATCAATTCCAAATCCAATTATAATAAATTGTTTTTATCTATTTATTAAGTTAATTTAGAACTTATTTTAAATTATTCTGGATTATAATTGGAAGAAAACCCTAAAAAAGATATCATAATTAAGCAGGATGATTCTGTAAATGAACAGAAACCGGGAGGTCCTGAAAGATCCGAGAATAAGAATTTTTATCGCAGAAATTTATACAATAAAAGAAAACGATATTTCCATAAATCTCCCCAATCCAGCCCTGAAGAAAGACTTTCTTTTAATAAATTATCTATTGTCATACCTCTGCTAAATGAAGAAGAATCATTAAATCCATTGTCTAACGAAATTAGAAAGGCTGTAAAACCTTTGAACCTTAATTATGAGGTAATTTTTATTGATGATGGTAGTACAGATGGGTCCTTAAAAGTAATAAAAGATATTTGCAAACAAGACCGGAGATTCAGATATATAAGCTTTAGAAAAAATTATGGCAAATCTGCTGCTTTACAGGTCGGATTTAAGCATGTGACCGGAGATGTGGTTGTTACTATGGATGCAGATTTGCAGGATGATCCAAATGAGATCGGAAATCTTTTAAAAAAGCTGCAGGATGGTAATGATCTTGTATCGGGATGGAAAAAGAAAAGATTTGATCCCATCATTAAACGGTATTCATCACGTTTCTTCAATTATATAACAAGACTTATGAGTGGAATTAAAATCCATGATTTTAATTGCGGTCTGAAAGCATATAAGGTGGAAGTTACTCAAAGTATTAAAATTTATGGGGAGTTACATAGATATGTACCGGTCCTTGCTGATTGGAATGGATTCATAGTTGCAGAAATTCCAGTTACTCATCATGCAAGAAGATATGGTAAAACAAAATTTGGAATAAGCAGATTCTTTAAGGGTTTTATTGATCTTGTCACTGTGATTTTCTCAACAAGGTATATTAAAAGACCAATGCATTTCTTTGGTTTTTTCGGAGCCCTATCCTTTTTAATTGGTCTTATTGTAAATGGCTATCTAGCGTATGAATGGGAATTCAATCATCAGGCTTTAAGCAACCGCCCAATGTTATTTTTAGGCATGCTCTTAATTATTGTTGGAGTACAATTTTTCTCTGTCGGATTATTAGGTGAAATGGTTGTACATAATACGATGGATGAAAAAGAATATATTATTAAGGATAAAGGATAATAAGTCCTTTTAATAATGCATTACGATCCAATTAAAGATATTTTTGCCTCTATCCTCAGAAAATTTCCCTTTCTTAGAGTTCTCTTTTATAAGCTTCTCGATTTAATGTTCCTGCGGTCCTGGTATGTTAGAAGAGAACTTCTGAAAATCAGAAATGTTTTCGGTAACAAGGAAATAGCAATTTATGACGCTGGTTCTGGATACGGACAATATACCTATTTCATGACAAAGCATTTAATGCCCTGTACTGTCTATTCTGCAGATATAAAAGAAAAATGGATAAACGATAGCAGAGAATTCTTTAGCAAGCAAAGAATATCTAATGTGGATTTTGCAGTTGAAGATTTAATGAATATTGAACATAAAAACAGGTTTGATTTGGTTGTATGCGTTGATGTAATGGAACATATTCAAGAAGACCAAAAAGTGTTTCTTAATTTTTATAATGCGTTAAAAAAGGGAGGGTTTATGTTAATTAATAGCCCTTCTATTTTCGGGGGGAGTGATGTGCATGGTGACGAAGAAGAAAGTTTTATTAGTGAACATGCACGGGACGGATATTCAAATGAGGACCTTGAGTTGAAGCTTAATCCTTTAGGATTTTCAACATACCGCTCCAGATACACATACGGTTTCTGGGGTGATAAGGCCTGGCGGCTTGGTATAAAGTATCCTATGGTAATGTTAAATACCTCAAAAGCTTTTTTCTTCCTGTTACCTTTTTATTATTTGGTTACATTTCTATTCACCTTTATAATGATGGAACTGGATTTTTTAAGCAAGAACAGAATGGGTTCGGGAATTAATTTCATTGCAAAAAAATAAATTGTTTGGAGAATAAATGGCAAAGACTTCAAAAATCAGAACGGACAAAAAAGAAAATAACAATGGGTTGAATAAGTTTAATATTGATAATCTAATACCCCCAAGGTTTCATTTATTATCAGCTATTCTCATTATTCTTCTTTTATTTCTTGTATTTCTTTCCCCTATGTTTTTCGGCGGAAAGACATTCCAGTCGGGTGATATACTCGCCAGTAAAAGCATGGTGCCATATATTGAAAATCACAAAGATGGTTTTACATTATGGAATCCACTGATATTTTGCGGCATGCCGGCATATGCCATAGGCACCGGGTATCTTTGGTTTAATTTAATCGCTGTTATATTCGGAGCTATTAAAACTTTTTTCGGAAGCTTCTTTTCAGTTGAGTATGCAAGGTGGGCTATTTATTTAATTATTTTAGGTATCACTTCCTTTATGCTAATGAAAAGTCTTACTAAAAATACTTTAGTAAGTTTATTTACCGGAATAGCAGCATCATTCAGTACTGGTATAATCGTTTTTTTATATATAGGACACGTTACAAAATTAACTTCATTATGTTTTTATCCTTTAATATTTTTATTGCTGTTAAGGTTTCAAAAGAAAATTTATCTGATTGATTTTCTTATTCTTGTTATTACCCTTCAGTTATTTCTTCAGGGTTTCCATGCACAAATAATTTTTTATATAGCATTCTCTGTAGTTATATATTATCTGTATTTCCTGATCAGATATTTAATTAATAAAGAAAAAGATAATATTATTAGCCTTGTAAAATCCGGGCTTTTGGTTTTAGCAGCAGTTATAATTGCATCCTTAATTCAGTTAGACAGTTTCACACAGATCTCAGAATATACTCAATATTCAACAAGAGGCCCTAAGGGGATTATTGAAAGCCCTACCGGTGGCGATGAAAAATCAGCTTCAGATTATTATGAGTACCATACTAACTGGTCTTTTTCACCTCAGGAAGTTTTAACCTTTATTGTCCCATCATATTTTGGATTCGGAAATTCAACCTATAAAGGACCTCTTACAAACGACCAGGCTGTAGATGTAAATACTTATTTCGGACAGATGCCCTTTGTTGATGTTGCTATGTATATGGGTGTCCTTATATTCTTTTTAGGATTATTTGCGATTATTACAAGATGGAAAGAACCATTTGTACAATTTTTAAGTATTCTCACCGGAATTGCACTTTTAATTTCATTTGGCAAGAATTTTCCTATTCTCTTCGACCCCTTGTTCTATCATCTTCCTTCCTTCGATAAATTTCGGGTACCCTCCATGATACTTGTAATTGTTCAGCTTAATTTCCCCATACTGGCGGGATTAGGAATAATGAAGATCATCCAGG
>JARLHD010000238.1 GCA_031292435.1 Ignavibacteriaceae bacterium | reverse complement strand
CGTTTTCAAGTTCCTCTTTATTATTAACAGCTGTGTTGGTTATGCTGAGATAGAGACGGTTATAATCATTGATATAGCCGTTTGATTTAATAAAATTGCTTTCTGTTAAAATTGTGGAAACAGACTGAGGAGTTATGCCCAGGTTGCTCATTTTAAGAGGATCGAGAATTACGCGATATTCTTTTGTCTTGCCGCCAATGATAGCGATTTCAGCAATGCCTGGAATCCTTGAGAGGAACGGCTTAATAGTATATTCCGCAATCAAGCGTAATTCAATCTGGCTCTTCCCTTCCCCTTCGAGAGAATAGCCCATAACAGGTAGGATTGAAGGATTCATTTTTTCAATAGTAACGCTAATATCCGGGGGAAGATCCTGTCTGATTGAATTGATTTCAGCTTCGATACGCTGCTTACCGAGATCGATATCGGTATTCCAATCAAGGAAGGCGGATATTTCACAACTGCCGCGGGAGGTAGTACTCCTGACCATATGAAGGTTCTGGACTTTCTTAATTGCATTTTCAAGCGGGACAGTAACAGTAACCATCATTTTATTTACAGGCTGCTGTCCATTTTCTGCAATGATTTTAATTTTAGGAAAAGTAATATCAGGAAAGAGTCCGGTTTGAATATTAGTCAGTGAATAGAACCCGCCCACAATAATAAAGAATAAAATTGCTGCAACCGGACCTTTAAAATCTGTATAAAACTTTTTCATTGGTTATTTCTTGATCACAATTTTGACAGTATCGGGGAGACCGTAGGCGCCTTCAGTAATAAACCTATCGTTTAAGGACAAGGCAGGTTCAGTTATCTGAACTAGAGAGTCCGCTTCAATCCCTCTTTTAACATCGAGTTTTACAGCTATAGAATCATTTAATAATTTCATTACCCAGAATTCCGATTCAGTTTCATTAGTGACAACCGCAGACTTAGGAAGGGCGATGGCATTGACGATAGTTTTTAGGGGAATCTTTACAATTAAATTCAGGTTAGCGGGAACATTTATTTCGGAATTAGGCTGCAGAATAAATGACTGCGTTTGGTTAACAACATCGATTGACGGAAGTTTTTTTTCGACCCTGGCTGAAAACTCTTTATTATCGGGGAGTCTTATTGGAAATGATGCCGACTCAACAATATTTTTAGAATATTGGAAAGGGACATTAAGCAGAATTCTAAGAGATGCGGGATCGACAATAAGGGCAAGGCGGTCGGTTTCAGTAACATAGTCGCCAGTCTGATAAGAGAGCTCGGTTAATATACCATTAGTGCGGGCGTAGACATTCACAATTCCGTTAAATTGTTTTCCAAGTTCAGTACTATCGACAGCGCTAGCCTCCTTAGTTTTAATTGAGAAGAGGCGGTCCCCTTTTTTGACCTGATCACCTAAATTCTTATCAGTTTTTGTAATAAAACCGGGGAAAGTAGCTCGCACAATTTCCTGTGAGAGAAATGTAGTATTGGCATTAAGGTCCAGGTACTCATTCATTTTGACAGATACAGGATTGCCGGTTGAAACCTCAACTCCTTTCAAGGGAGTTTCAGATTCCTCAGCTTCTTTTTTACCACAGGAAGATAATGTAAAGGTGATGAGGCTAGTTGCCAACAGAAGCCAAATCATAATGCTAAAACTCAATTCCTGCCAAGGAAAAACTTTTTTAGTATTCAAATTCATTCTACCAATTCCAATAATTAAATTGATTAAGAGCCTGCTGGTAAGCGGCCGAGGAGGAGATTTCATTTTTCTTAAGGTCGAGATAGTTTTTGATGATAGTAATATAATCAACCATTGATAACTGTCCATGCATAAGTTCAGAGTTCATAAGGATCATAATTTTATTATAATCGCCGAGCTGTGACGTAATGGATTGAAGTGAATTAATATAAAAGTCAATCTGTGATGAGCTTTCAGTGATTTTATTTTTAATCAGAATCTCCTGATTTTTCTTATTTGAGACGATCGAGTTTAGATTGATTTGCGACTGCTGGCGGGTAATACTTTTCTGTGACCCGTCATAAATCGGGATTGAGAAATTGAACCCGGCACTAAGTCCGAACTTTCTTTGAATATCGTTCAGCTCAACAGCGTTAAGACCAGCATTAAAGAACAGGTTTAACTGGGGATAATATTTAGTTTCGAAGACATCCTGCTGATTTAAAATAAGAAGACTATCGTTTTCATATTGGCTAAAGAATTTAGAAAAACCACTGATTGATGTTTTATTGAGATTGAGATTATCCAGGGTGACAATTGAAGAGTCCTGGATACCAGCTAAAACATTAAGCTGGTATATGCTGCTTCTTAGGGAAGCGAGGGACTGTAAAGCGGCGAGCTGTTGAGTTTCAAACTCAATTTTTAAGAGAAGATAATCGGATTGTTTAACAAGTCCTTTCATCATAAGATTTTTAGTAATGTTAAGCTGCTGAATGAGCGTATCGGCAGTCGCGGCTGAAAGGATGTACAGCTGCTGGGCCTGCCAGCAGATTATGTATTGATCGGTAACATCTTTTTCAAGATTATGTTTTGAAAGATCAAAATTAAATTCATTACTTTTTATCTGGAGGTCGGCCTGATTATTAAAGGCATCGATAACTCCCCCGTTAAAAATATTCTTGGTTACATTGACCTGAGCGGAATACAAACCGCCGTTTGTAACTGACGCATCGTAACCTATGGCATTTGGACCCGGATTAGCAGTTACGATCTTATCGTTATTGAAATACGGGACGAACAGGTAATTGGCTGTTAGACTTATCTGCGGGAGGACATATTGTGCTTCGGTTAAAGATTTATCAAGTTTTTTAACACTTATATTATTCTGACTTTCTTTAAGGGTGGGATTATTCCTGAAAGCGGAATTTAAATAATACTGCAAGTTATTTTGTGCAGTTAACAGAGGGCACAAAAGAAAAGAAAGAAATAAGAGGTACAAAAATTTATTCCCTTGCATGGTATCAAGTATTAAAAATTAGTTGTTAATATAAGTATTTTTAGGGGTTGAAATAAAACAGAATCTATTCAGAATTGCTATTTATATTAAAAGACACAAGTAAAAAGTAAATGAAACTGCTTTTAGTTGAAGATGAAAAGGAGTTGACCTCCTCAATTAACAAATATTTGATAAAGGAGGGATATTTAATTGACAGCGTATCAACGTACAACGACGCGCGGGAGAGAATTTTACTTTTTGATTATGACTGTGCAATAATAGATATAACGCTGCCAGGCGGAAGCGGGCTGGACCTGATAAAGTTAATAAAAGAGAAATACCTAAGCACCGGGATAATAATTATATCTGCAAAGAATTCGTTGAAAGATAAAATAACAGGACTTGAAACGGGGTCGGATGATTACCTAACCAAGCCATTTTTCTTATCGGAGTTAAACGCCAGAATTAAATCGATTTTAAGAAGAAGGAATTTTGCCGGGAACAAGGAGATAATAGTCGGTGAAATAAAGATCACTCTAAACGATTCACAGATCCATGTTTATGACAAGCCATTGAACCTGACGAAAAAAGAATATGAACTGCTTCTTTATTTTGCAGCAAACCTAAACCGTGTAATTACGAAAGAATCGATTGCAGAACATTTATGGGGAGATTCCGTTGATGCAGCGGATTCTTTTGATTTTATTTACACTCATATAAAAAACCTGCGGAAAAAAATAATGGATCTTGGCGGGAAAGATCATATCCGAACACTTTACGGACTGGGATATAAATTTACAACCAAATGAAACTGCTAACTAAAACAAACCTATTCTATACTTTTTTTGCATTGATAATTTTTATAATCGGCGGCTTTGCATTTTTTTTTATAATCCAGAATGAGATTTATGAAGAAATAGATGAAGCGCTTGTTTCCAGGAAAGATGTTATCCTTAAACAAGCGGCAATTAAGGGGGAAGGATATTTTAATGAACTGACAAAGTGGGACGACATAAGAATAATTAAAGCAAATCAAAAAGCAGGCGAAACAGGTTTTGAGTTTAGCGACACATTAATTTTCAGACCCGGGGAGAGGGAGGGAGAACAGTTCAGACGACTCACATTCAATGCTGACCTGGGTGGCACCATTTATAAAATAGATATACTACGGTCGGCTACTGATTCAGACAGTTTAATAGACGGTATTGCACTTTCAGCTTCAATAATATTTCTGCTGCTATTAGGAGGCGGAACTATATTAAATTATTTTATTTCTAAAAGGATCTGGAAACCATTTTATAGAGTTCTTAATATAATTAAAGATTACCGACCGGGGGGAAAGCCGGTAGAGGAGCTTCCATACAGCAGTATTTCAGAATTCAGTAAATTAAACCAGGTTATTGACAGGTTAGTTACAAAGGTTGAAAGTGATTTTATAAACTTGAAGCAGTTTACAGAAAATGCCTCTCATGAGATACAAACTCCTTTAGCAATAATAAAAGCCAAATCGGAATTATTACTGCAGATGGAAGAGTTGGACAAAGAAGTGGTTAAGGAAATTGTGGGCATTAATGAAGCGGCGACGAGGCTATCCAAATTAAACCAGGCGTTACTGCTGCTAATGAAAATCGATAACCGTCAATATCAGGAATCAGACGTAATAGATTTAAGTGTATTATTAGAAAAGAAACTACAAAGGCTGAATGAACTGGTGGAAATGAAGAATATCAAATTGCAAAAGAACATTAATAAAAATGTTTTTATCTGCATGAATATATCACTTGCTGAAATTTTACTTTCCAACCTCCTCAACAATTCGATTAAACATAATGTTTTTGGAGGCGACTTAATAGTTAACCTTGTTCCAAATGAGTTAACAATTAAGAATACCGGAGAGATGCTTAATATTGAGCCGGAAAAGTTATTTGACCGGTTTGTAAAAGAAAGCACATCAAATGAATCGATCGGGCTGGGGCTCTCATTAGTTAAACAGATTTGCGAGACTTATAATTTTGGAATCTCTTATAATTATGAAGATTCAATGCATGAGCTAAAGTTCATTTTCTAAATTTAAGTACAATAAGAGCGGGAGAGTACCTATTAAATAAATTTTTTTATTCTTATTTTATTATAAGATTTTAATGTTAACTAATAGAGGGATTAATATGAAGATTTTATTCATCGGGGGGACTGGGGTTATCAGCAGCGCATGCTCTAAGCTTTGCGGTGAAAGGGGGCATGATCTTTATTTATTTAACAGGGGGAATGCATTGCTGCCGGAGACGGTAAAATACAAATTGCTGAAGGGGGATATAAAGAATTTTGATGAGGCAAAGGCATTAACAGGGGATCAGACCTTTGACGTGGTAGTGGAATGGATTGGATTTACTGATGACCGCATATTAGCAGATTATGAATTGTTTAAAGATAAAACCACGCAGTATGTTTATATAAGTTCAGCATCAGTTTATCAGAAACCATCATGGTGGAAGCCGATAACGGAGGATATGCCGATCGATAATCCTTATTGGAGATATGCACAGGAAAAGATAAAATGCGAAGAAACTGCGATGGAGTTATTCAGAGAGAAAGGATTCCCTGTAACAATAGTCCGTCCTTCGCACACATATGATAAAACCAAGGTTCCATTGTTCGGCGGGTACACTGCACTTGACAGACTAAGGAAGGGGAAGAAAATTATTATTCATGGAGACGGCACTTCTTTGTGGGCGTTAACCCATCATAAAGATTTTGCAAAAGGATTTGTGGGAATGTTAGGAAAGAAAGAGGCGGTTGGAGAGACATATCAT
>JARLHD010000237.1 GCA_031292435.1 Ignavibacteriaceae bacterium | reverse complement strand
AAGGGGGATGAGCCGTGGATGGAATGGGGACGGGGGCTTTGAATTAACATAAGTCGAGGAAAAGAAACGCTGAAAAGGGCATTTTTGCGGGGCATTAGGGGGCGGAAGTATGTTTTATATAGAGGACAAGGGAGATATATGAGGGATTTATTGCGGGGAGAGGATTAACGGAAAAGGTAGGGGTTGTGAGAAGTTGGGGAATCGGAGAGATATTTATTTAGATGAGATGGGAAGCAGGAGATGGAATTTATGTGAGGGACTAAGAAATTGAAGAGGAATAATTTGCGGGGGGAGGAGGGATAATAAATTTCACTGCGAGAGGGCTACCAGGGAGGATGAACGAATATAGGGTTATTTTGTTTTTATGCTGATGACTTTAATAAATTAGTTTATGAGGAGTTTTAAGTACCTGATGGTTGGATGGGGAGTTATTTTGTTTTTATATCGATGACCTTTTCACCTTTGCGGATCATGCCATATTTTTCGCGGGCTGTTTTTTCAATCTTGGCGGGGACTTTTCTTTCGAGGGAATCGACTTCATTCTTGAGCAGCCTGTTTTGTTCGTTAACGATCTGCATTTCCATTTTAGTTTCACTAACCTCTTTTTGCAGCTGCATATATTTAATCAAACCGAAATTATTAAACAGGAGGAACATAGTAGCGGCAAAGATTACTATGAGAACCAGGGTGAATTTAATATTTATTTTTTTAAGAAAAGACATTATAGGCTTAGACTTATTATACGGTCAATTAACTGATCGAATGAAATGCCGACGGCTTTGGCCATTTTGGGGACGAGGCTAGTGGAGGTCATACCCGGCAGAGTATTAGCTTCCAGGCAGTAGATTTCCCATTTAGAGTTTACACGGAAATCTATACGTCCATAACCTTCGCAACCCAAAGCTTTAAAAGCCATTAAAGCCTGAAGCTGAAGTTTTTCAAATACATCTTTCGGGACGTCAGCGGGGACTATATATTCACTCATTCCAGAGGTGTATTTACATTCATAATCATAGAGTTCATGTTTAGGTTTTATTTCAAGAGCGGGGAGTGCAGTGTTTTCAATAATGCCAACGGTAATTTCGTGTCCATCAATGTATTCTTCAATTAGCGCTTTATCAGAATAATCGAGGGCAAGATGTACGGCAGGGATTACCTGAGATTCATCATTACAGATTGTGAGTCCAACTGTTGAACCCTGATCATTAGGCTTGATAACGCAGGGGAAGCCAAGTTCTTTTTTTATCATGCTCAGGACCTGATCGTGTTCAAAATTATTTTTGGGAACTGATATCCATTTAGGTGTTTTAATTCCATAATGCTGGAAGAGAATCTTAGACATTTTTTTATCCATAGACAGGGAGCTTGCCAAGACTTTAGAGCCTGTATATTTTTTACCTCTTAATTCGAGCAGGGACTGGATAGTACCATCCTCTCCCCATTTACCGTGAAGACCAAGAAATACAAGGTCGACGTTATCGAGTAATTTGGAATTTACAGTTTCGACATAATTTTCATTTGATACAGGGGCGAATTCTTTTTCGGTGAAGAAATCATTAACATCAACAGGCTGGTTTTTGCCATAGGCAGGATTCATCAAGATGACATTGTGTCCAAGTCCTGTAAGCGCTGTATATATAGATTTTGATGATGATTTAGATACTTCTTTTTCGGGGGAAGTTCCACCAAGAAAGAGTGCTATGTTTAATTTATTATTATTCAATTAAAATATATTCCTTTCGTCTATTTCTAATCCGTAAGCTGATTTAGCGACGGATAAAAGTTCATTTATTTTATCAGGGGAAAGTTCATTTCCACCACCCATCATTCTTGAGATGAAGAGTGTTTTAGCTGAGTGTTCGAGTTTTTCCATCTTATAATATGCATCTCTTAAAGTTTTACCGAAAGTAACTGCACCATGATTCTGGAGGAGGAGCGCCCAGGCATAGTTGATATAGGGTTCCATGCTTAATGGAAGCTCATCAGTTGACGGGGTTGCGTATTTACACAAGGGAACTTTGCCGAGTGTTAAAATTACTTCGGGGAAGACCGAATCGGTTAATCCTTTACCTGCGGCGGCGAATGCGGTTGCGTAGGTTGGGTGGCAATGAACCACAGCTTTTACTTCAGGTCTTTTTGCGTAAGCGTAGAGATGGATTTTATATTCGGTTGAAATTTTTCCTTTGCCGTTAATAACTTCACCTGCGAAGTTGATTTCCATAATGTCACTTTCCTTAACATCCCCTTTACAGACGCCGGATCTTGTGATAAGAATGGATTTATTTTCAGTGATAACGGAAATGTTGCCATCATAGGCTGATACAAAGCCCTTATCATATACCCTATGACAAATTTCTACAATTGCATTTGGGTCCGGCATTTACCTTCCAGCTGTTCCATTAATTTCAAATTTACCAATCCGTCGATGCCGGTTACAAGGGGAGTCTGGTTACTTAGGAAAGAATTCTGAACTGATTTAAGGAAATAGAATACCTTATTACCTCTTTTGCGGAAAGATTTTTTAGCTTCACCCTCAAGCAGTATGATTAATTTAGCAGGAGAATTCTTAACGCCAATAAGGTTTTCAATACCGAGGGCACCTTTATGTCCAAGAATTTCTATCCTATTAAAACTTTTTATATTATTGTAAGATATATTGAAAGAGCCGTAGCCGCTTTCTTCAAATTTAACAATCCCCATTGCGAAATCATCAACTTCACTTTTGTAGATAATATTATCGTACACGCCATTTATAGAAGTAACTTCGCCACCGAAGAAACGAAGGAGATCGATCATATGAGTACCGATATCTCTCAGAGCGCCACCGCCGCTTTGTTCCTTCTGAAATCTAAAGTTTGTACCAGGGGGGAAATCGACATTATAATTAACGCCAATAGAGACAAGCTTTCCGAGAATCTGACTATCGAGCAGTTCTTTTGCTTTAGTAATTATAGGATGGAAGCGCAGCGGATAATTGACGGCAAACTTTACATTATTTTCTTCGCATGTTTTTACCATCTCTTCGGCCTGAACAGAATCCATTGCGATAGGTTTTTCGCAAAGGACATGCTTATGGGCTTTGGCAGCTTTGATGACCTGTTCGTAATGATGGAAGTTAGCGCTTGATATATATACTGCCTCGATATCTGATTTCAGGAATTCATCGAAGTTACTGAAATGATCAGTGACGCCGAATTTATCTGCAATTGACTGTGCACGTTCGGCATTATTACTGAACACAGAATGGAGAGTACTTTTACGAAGAAGCGAGAGAGTCGGGATGAAAGTGAACTCGGCATATCTTCCAAGTCCAGCAACGCCCCACTTAAGTTTTTTAATAATCGGTCTTCTTAATTTCATTTTTATTATGCTGTTTCCTTGAACAATTTTAGTCTGTTCATAAGCATTTTTACAGGTTTAGAATTCTGCATAATATAGAAGTGCACGCTAGGGACACCGCGGTTAAGTAGTTCTTCTACCTGCTTTGCAGCCCATTCGACACCGATTTCGGTAACGTGTTCTGTTTTAGCGGCATAGATTTCATCAGCGAGCGGTTCAGGAATATTAATATAGAAGTTCCGGGGAATATTTATAAGATGCGATTTGTTTGTTATGATTTTGAGACCCGGGATTATAGGGACATTTATGCCTTCCTTTCTGCAGAGATCGACATAATCAAAATACATGTTATTGTCGAAGAACATTTGGGTAACGATATAATCAGCACCGGCATCAACTTTTTCTTTGACAAACTTAATATCAGTTTTAAGATTTGGTGCTTCAAAATGTTTTTCAGGGTAGCCACCTACACCGACGCAGAAGTTTGAGGGTTTAGCATCCAGGAGATTTTCCTCAAGATATTTTCCTGAGTTCATGGAAACTACCTGTCTGACAAGATCGGAGGTAAGATGATTAGCACTTTTCCCTTCGGGAACGGGTTTATCGTAACCGTTGTCATCGCCGCGAATAGCCAGGATATTTTCTATGCCGAGGTAGCTTAGTTCTATCAGAAAATCTTCAGTTTCCTCACGAGTAAAACCTTTAGTAAGGATATGCGGGACGGCTTCTATATTATATTTATTCTGGATAAGGGCACAGATTCCGAGAGTGCCCGGTCTTTTGCGTTTAATTTTTTTTCTTATGCCCATGGGGGTTTCTTCATAGATGACTTCAGCGGAATGGCTTGTAATATCTATGAAGGGAGGACGATACTTGATGAGATCCTCAAGAACGGCGAGTAGACTTTTGATGTCGCCGCCGCGTTTAGGGGGAATAAGCTCAAAACTTATAAGAGGTTCGGTTGCTTTTTCTAAATGCTCAATTACTTTCATCTTATTATATAGATTATATATGCTTTACAAAATTAATATATATTGCAAAAACAAAATAGTGATATTTTATAACTAATATTATAGGGTTTTGTTATTATCTAATGTAAAAGAACCAGGGCTGGCGGTAATCCAAAGTATGAACTATTTTTTAATAGTTAATAAGTTCTTATTCTTTTTGAATGAACTTTCATCTGTCCTGATTTTTATATAGCCACCGTTCAGCCACATATTACTCATATCCCTATAATGCGGGCTCATGAGGTTACCAGACTGTCCAGTAGTTAACACAAGATAAAATTCATCAGGACTTGCAAAATCAAATATATAGCGCATAGAAGGTCCAACATCATTCTCGAATTCAGAATGATCAAACCGGGGATATTTTTTAATGCCTTCATTAAAAGGATATTCGGTATTAAAGATTGTGGTACCATCACCTCCTATTCTGAAGGGGCCAATGTTGATATAATTATCCAGTAATGATGAGACACCTGAGAATGAATGTTTAAATGTTACCTTGTGTAAATTTCCCCACTGCCACAATTTGACATCTTTGCCAAATTTAATTTCGAGTTCAGTTAAAGCATCAGCAAGGCTTTTTCTTATTACTTCATCCCTGGTTTCGATTTGCGGAGTGTGAATATTATCCCACCATGTATTAGTAGAGTCGGCAAGCACTTGCATAACACTGCGGTAAGGAACATTTGCCATAAATACAAATTCGTTAAAGAGATCATGTCCCATTTTATCATAATAAATATTTTGTAACAGATGTTTAAAGAACATAGCATATATAGAGGGAACCTGGCTATCTTCGTTAAGATCGAAGTTCCAATCGCCTAAAAGTTCGAGAGCAATTCTCAGATTCTGATCTGTAATTTTTTTGTTTTTGAAAGCGTTGAGAATATAAGCAGTTATTTTTTGAGCATACGGGGAAACCTGATCAAGCTGGTAATGCTCATAATCAGAGACAGAATGTTTTTCCTTTGAAGTAAGAAGACGGGTAATTCTTTCAATTCTTGAGGACGGCTCCCATAAATTGGATATGTGGTATTTAAACTCTTTTACGGTTTTGTTATTTGCTGAAGCAATATAATGCTGAGGGGGATTGAATAATGAAGGCAATTCGGATTGGGGGACGAATCCTTTCCAATCATATTTATCAGTAGTGCCATCATAAATGAAGGTGGGAGAATTATTTTCACGGATAGGCAATTTAGCACCAAAGAGATATCCTATATTGCCGAATTTATCGCCGTAGACGAAATTCTGTCCTGGGACATTAAACATTTGAACTGCAGATTTGAAGTCGTTCCAATTTTTAGCTTTATTTATTTTATAGAAGGCAAACAGTTCATCGCTGAAATCATTGCCAGTCCATCTCATGCTGATGGGAGGAGATTTAAATCCTTTATTAGTATAGAGAATTGAGAAGGGATGAATATCAGAAATTATAGGACCACGGTGGGTCAGTTT
>JARLHD010000236.1 GCA_031292435.1 Ignavibacteriaceae bacterium | reverse complement strand
CCAATAGGACCAATAGGGACTGCCATACCAAAACCGATAATAATGCCTTTTATAAAGAGTGAAAATTCCATATTACCTGAAAATACAGATAATAATTGGTATTTATTTAAGTGGATTTCGTCCCTGAATTATTCTTATGATAACCACTACTATTGCAATAACCAGCAGAATATGGATATATCCACCCAGGGTATAAGAACTAACAACTCCCACTAGCCATAATATTAATAAAATTACAAATATAGTCCACAGCATATACTACTCCTTAAATATCTTTAATGGTAAAGATATTCCTGAACCAAAAATATTTTATGCAAATTATCACAGAACCAAAGTTTTGTGATACTTTATTTTGTTTTACAGATATAAACGACCTATGCAATTACTGAAAATAATGCCAAATTTAATTTTTCTAAAAAACAGAAGAGAAGGCTTTATATTCCTTACGGTGACCATATGTATTATAATATCCACGGCAAATTATATTTCAGCCCAGACAAAAACCATTGAGCAAGATTCCAGTAATAATAATATTGAATCAAAGTTTCTAAAAATGATTTCAGTAAAGAAAGTTCAGATTCCAGGAAATGATAAACATGAATCTGACAAAAAAATGATCAATAAATACTCCGGGAGAATAATCAGGAATATAAATGTACGAGTACTGGATGTATTTGGCGCTTCATTAGATAATCCGGAAGATACATCCCAAAGCTGGCTGGAAGACAAGGGTAATTCTCTTCATTATAAATCGAGGGAATGGATTATTAAAAACAAATTGATTTTTACTGAAGGTGAGGAATTAACACCATTTAATGTGCAGGAAAGTGAAAGAATAATCAGGGAGTCGCCATATATTTATGATGTAAGGATAGTTCCCCAGAAAGTTAATAACGATTCTAAAAGCGTAGATATAATTGTATATGCCCAGGATTTATGGAGTACGAACGGAAGCTTAAAATATCATCCAGGAGGTAAGACCGGCAGTTTATCAATTGATGATATAAACTTTCTTGGACTTGGAAATGAATTCATGGGCGGACCCAAATTTGATCCTTCTTATAATCGCGGATGGGATTGGGACGGCAGTTATGCCATAGATAATTTCGGCAGACTGTTTTTATCGGGGAAGATATATTATTTTTCAGACATATACCGCCAGCAATATGGGGTAAACGTAGGCAGGGAATTTTTCTCACCAATAATACAATGGGCAGGAGCAGTTTCACAGAACTGGCAAATTACAAAATATCCTGTTTTGAAAGATTCAAGCATCAAATTAGAATCTGCAAAGTATAACCAACAGGATTATTGGCTTGGCTATGCATTTGACCTAAAGCCGTTTGATCCTAATACAGTTTACCAGAACAGATTTAATATTGCAGGAAGGATTACCAGAACGGTGTATAGCCGGATACCTGAGTTTGATACAATACATTTATTCCAGGATAATACTTTTTATCTGAGCAGGATAGGATATTCATACAAAAAATTTTACCAGGACCGTTATATTCTGGGGCTTGGTAAAACGGAGGATATACCATTGATAAATATTGTTGAGCTCCTTTGGGGTTTTGAAAAGGGAGCAAATGCCAACCAGATTTATTATGGTTTTAAATCAGGTTATAGTTTGTATAACTATTATTGGGGATATATATATGGAGGTTTTCAAGCAGGCACATTCCGGAAGAATAACAAATGGGAAGATCAAAATGCTTTTTTGGAGATGTTATATTTTTCAAAACTCATGCCTTTAGGAAATTTTTATATGAGGCAATATTTAGGAAGCAGGTATTCAGTAAGTCTGAATCCATTTGGAACTGATATCCTAGACATTAACAATGCAGACGGGCTTAGGGGATTTTCAGACAACCAATTAACCGGATCAAAGAAACTAATACTAAATTATGAAGCGGATATTTTTGCCCCATTGAAAATATTAGGATTTAATCTGGCATTTATTACTTTTACGGACTTTGGTTTGATTTCAACAACAAACGAACCATTATTTTCGAGTAAGTTATATCAGGGGTATGGAGTCGGTTTCAGAATAAAAAACGAACAATTAATATTTCCACAGTTCCAATTTTCAATTGGCTTTTATCCCAATTTACCAGAAGAAAGGGGAAACCATTTTAATATGTTTACACAAAGTTCAATATTTAACGAGTACAATTCCTTTACATTTTCAGCCCCCTCTATTGTTATAGGACACTGATAATTTAGATCCCTACCTGTTATTAAAGAATAGTGAAGAAAGGGGAAATAGTTGTGAGGACATAACTTAGGCAGCAATAAAAAGACCTATCATCAGGCTACGTTATAAGGCACACAATTTTGAGATTTAAACCACCACTAAATTAACCTGTGATGAAATTCTTAATTCTATTTTTTAGTATGTTTTATTTTTTGGTAAGTGGTTTGATAAAAGGGATATTTATTATGGCATTTAAAATAATTTCATTATTAAATCCGAATGGAGATAAGTATTATCTTCAGAAAAAGTATAAAATAATTTTTTTTGATATATGGGTTCCTGTTTTCATATTTAAGTTTCCAGTGCCACGGAAGTTATTTTTCCAAACGGAAAGTGACGCAAAAAAATATGCGTTCGGAAATAATTTTGTCCATAGATTTTTATCAAAAAATTAAGCAATAAGGTTAACGGCATTTACTGAATTTATATCTGAGGCAGGAGAAGGGTTAATTGCGGAATTTTCTGAAACCTTAAATATTTGAATGATACATAAAATGACATTGATATTTAAATTCAGAATTAGTAATATTAATTTAATCAGTTAACAAAGTTGGTTTTGCGTAAAGAGATAAGATAGACTGTTTTCATACTTCATTATAAATAAATGGAAGGTAACACTTATGAAAAAGTCCTATCTTATATTAGCATCTGTTCTAATTTTAACATCCCTTGTTTACTCGCAGGAAAAATCGTCAATTCAGTTTTCAGGCGGGATAGTTTATCCAATAAGCTCCAGCTCAGGTTTATCGGGGACGATTCAGTACAACTACAATATCAATTCCAGGTTTAATTTCTTTGTAAGCGCGGATTACTCGTCATGGGACGAGACGAATTTTAATTACATAGATAAAAGTTCGATGGTTGGGACTTACAAAACAGGTTATTCCGAGTCAGATCATGCGTTTTCGAGAATAATGGCTGGCGGCAGATATTTAATCACTCAAGATGATCAATTCAATTTAT
Source organism: Ignavibacteriaceae bacterium (assembly GCA_031292435.1). Taxonomy (GTDB): domain Bacteria; phylum Bacteroidota; class Ignavibacteria; order Ignavibacteriales; family Ignavibacteriaceae; genus Fen-1301. Next base: position 286 of record JARLHD010000236.1, on the reverse strand, counting down.
TTGTTGATGCGGGAATTGGATATTCATATTTAAAGTTTAATGTATATGATATGAAGGAGAATAATAATCCTGATGGATCAATTGAAGTTCTGTTTACCCCTGCAGGCAAAGTTTCAGAGAACTTATTCAATATCAGCTCGGGAATCGGATTCATTCATCCAATGACAGAAAGGTGGGACATATTGTTTGAATATAGATTAAACACTTATTTGAATTCACAATATCATGGATTATTAAGTTCGAATGGAACATTCAGCAATTTTCAACTCGGATTTAATTGCAAAAT
>JARLHD010000022.1 GCA_031292435.1 Ignavibacteriaceae bacterium | reverse complement strand
TTCGAAATGCTGATCGTGCAGACGGAACAGATATGTGAATACAGCACCGGCAGAAAACAGGAAAATTGGAGCAGTAACGCCCCGCATAAAGAGCCAGGCGCCAAAGATGGGGTTATCCTGGATACGGTAATTATTGGAAAGGAAGGCATCAATAGTATGTCCCTGTACCATCTGGAAAACCGCAATGGCTCTCATGATGTCGATAAAAATAATTCTGTTTTTCGTTGAACTTTGTGTCATTAAGAGATTAAAAATAAATAAAATAAATCTTAAATATAGACATGAAGGAACAAATTATTATGAGAATATGCACAAGAAAAAATAGTTTCGTTACTTTTGTCTTGAAACAAAAGTAACCAAAAATTCAAGGCTGCAAATAATTAAGCTAAAAATTTATTACGTTCCACTGCGAAGAATTAACTCGACTTCGGCTCAAACAGAATTCTTCGCTATCGTTCCACTACATAAATTTTCTTAACGCTAATTATTTGATGCCACTTAAATAAGGAAAAATACGTATGCAGCTTTTGATTCCATCATATAAATTTTTACACTAATTATTTAATACTATTAAGTAAGTACCAAATCCAGCGGTATTTTGACATGATTTATTGGAGGGGGGTTTAATACTACAATATGATATATAAGAAAAATGCCCTTCCGGGAAGGGCATTTGTAGATTTATTTCTTTTTGTCTTTATCTTTGTCCTTGTCTTTGTCTTCATCAACTACCTCGTAGGAGGCGTCCTGAACATTCTTATCTTCCGGTTTTGCAGATTGTTCTGAAGGACCAGATTGATCACCAGGCTGCTGAGGACCACCAGCCCCCGGCTGTTGATAAAGCTGCGAAGCCATTTCACTCCAAACTTTATTTAAAGATTCGGTAGCTGATTTCATCTGGTCTGAATTATTGGAAGCGATAGCATCTTCAAGCTTTTTAATTTCAGATTCAAGTCGTGACTTCTGGTCACCTGTGAATTTATCTTTTAATTCTTCAAGCTGTTTTTTCAATTGGAAGACCAGGCTATCGGCATTATTTTTAATTTCAACAGTTTCTTTCTTCTTTTTATCTTCAGCTGCATGCTCTTTAGCGTTATTCCTCATTTTTTCAACTTCATCTTTACTTAATCCACCGGAAGAAGTAATTCTAATACTCTGTTCTTTTCCAGAAGCCTTGTCTTTAGCTCCAACATGAAGGATACCATTTGCATCGATATCAAAAGTAACTTCGACTTGTGGAATACCCCTTGGAGCAGGTGGAATTCCATCAAGATGAAACCTGCCAAGAGTTCTGTTATCCGCAGCCATTTGTCTTTCGCCTTGAAGGACATTTATTTCAACTGAAGGCTGGTTATCAGATGCAGTTGAGAACACTTCACTTTTTTTAGTTGGGATTGTAGTATTGGCGTCGATAAGACGAGTGAAAATACCGCCAAGAGTTTCGATTCCAAGAGACAATGGAGTAACATCGAGTAAAAGTACATCTTTAACTTCACCAGTTAAAACGCCACCCTGGATAGCAGCACCAACTGCAACCACCTCATCGGGATTTACCCCCTTATGAGGTTCCCTGCCGAATATTTTTTTAACAAGTTCCTGAACCATTGGGATTCTTGTAGATCCACCGACTAGAATAACTTCATCAATACCGGAAGCAGTAACACCAGCATCTTTCAAAGCCTGTTCACAAGGACCTTTGGTTCTGTTAACAAGATCATCGATCAATTGTTCGAACTTAGAACGGCTTAGATTAACATTCAAATGTTTAGGACCTTCAGGAGTTGCAGTTACGAATGGAAGATTAACATCAGTCTGCATAGCGGAAGATAATTCCATCTTAGCTTTTTCAGCTGCTTCTTTTAATCTCTGTAATGCCATAGGATCTTTACGTAAATCAATACCCTCCTGTTTTTTGAATTCATCAGCAAGCCAGTCGATAACTCTCTGATCAAGATCATCACCGCCAAGGTGGGTATCGCCATTAGTAGATTTGACTTCAAATACACCTTCGCCCAGTTGAAGAACTGAGATATCAAAAGTTCCTCCACCAAGATCATATACAGCTACAGTATGGTCTTTTGTTTTTTTATCGAGACCATAAGCTAAAGCTGCTGCTGTAGGTTCATTTATAATTCTTCTGACTTTTAGTCCGGCAATTTCTCCAGCATCCTTAGTAGCCTGTCGCTGAGAGTCATTAAAATAAGCTGGAACGGTAATAACAGCTTCAGTAATTTCGGTACCAAGATATTCCTCAGCAGTTTTCTTCATTTTCTGGAGAATCATAGCGCTGATTTCCGGAGGAGAATAAACGCGGTCGCCAATCTGAACTCTAGCGGAACCATTATCCCCGGAAATAACTTCATAAGGAATTTTAGTTTTTTCTTCACTAACTTCATTTATATTCCTACCCATAAATCTTTTTATAGAAAAGATTGTATTTTTTGAATTAGTAATGGCCTGTCTTTTTGCAGGCTGACCGACTAATCTTTCACCATTTTTTGTAAAAGCCACAACTGAAGGGGTAGTTCTTCCACCTTCCGAATTTGGAATTACAACCGGATCATTACCTTCCATAACTGCAACGCAAGAGTTTGTGGTACCTAAATCAATTCCAATTATTTTTCCCATATTAAATAACTCCTTGAATATTTAGCCAAATCGGCTACATTAAATAAAATATTTCGTATATAATCAGTCTTTCAACGTCTTTGTGCCTGATTTATTCTATTAATATACGCAATGTATGTGCCATTCATTTTAGTTGGAAAATAAGCTATTTTAGCATATTTACCATTGGCTATATTGTCATACTTTTGCGCCAAAATGTCTGGCGTATGTTTTTATTGACGAAAAGTAGTTCTAAATTGTCAATAAAGTCGATAATTTAATAGTTAAATTCAAGGGAGAATTGGCAAAGTTTTTATTATTTTTACAAGCATTAAGTAAGTGAGGTAAGATTGTTTAGTTTTGAAAGTTTTGATATAAAACTTGACACCGAGTTTATAGGAAGAAATTTTGTTTTTTCAGATGAAGCTGATTCGACTAATTCTGTACTTTTAGACAAGGGGAATAAGTATAATATTGATGGAACTGTTTTTTATACTGAAAAGCAGTTAAAGGGGAGGGGGAGGAAAAACCGACCATGGTACAGTGCCAAAGATTTAAACCTTACTTTTTCGATCCTTCTGGTAAATAAGAAACATATTACAGAAAACCCTGTACTTCTGAATTTTGCAGCATCGCTTGCAGTTGGGAATGCACTGGAAAATCTTTATCAATTAAAAGTAGAACTTAAATGGCCTAATGATGTTTTGATTAGTGGGAAAAAACTATGTGGTATACTAACTGAGTCGACTTCGGAAGGAAGTAAAATTGAAAGGGTTGTTATAGGATTCGGGATTAATGTTAATCAAACAATGTTCCAGGGAAGTTATTCAATTCCCCCTACTTCCGTAAAACTTGAAATTAATGAGAACGGCGACCGTGAGAGACTGCTAGCCGAAGTACTGAATAATTTTGAAGAACTACTTCATTTATTAATTGAATCCCCGGAAAACCTTCTAAAAGATTGGAAACAAAGATGCAATATGATAGGGGACAAAATCTCTATTACCGAAGGAGACAAAGTTAAGTATGGCATTTTTGAAGATATTGACGAAAATGGTTTCCTTTTGTTAAAAGATAATAATGACAGGATTGAGAAAATTCATTATGGCGATGTGAGTCTGAGATAATTTATGCTTCTTGCATGCGATATAGGAAATTCAAATATAAAAGCCGGGATATTTAGGGAGGATAAATTAGTAGAGTTTCATTTCCTTTCTGAAATAAAAGAACTTATTAAACTAGTAAAATTAAATCAACTGAAGGATATTGTTGTATCATCAGTTGTCCCATCAAAAACACAATATCTTACAAACAGCCTGCATCAATTAAAACTTATTCCATTTATAATCAACAAAGACTCATCGTTTAACTTGAAGATAGAATACGATCGGGAGACATTAGGAATTGACAGGATCTGTTCAGCTGAAGGTTCCTACTATTTATACTGCTATAAAAAGGAATTTAAGAAAAATCAGATCTTAATTTCAATTGATATGGGTACTGCCACCACTTTGAATATTATTAAATATCCGGGAATATTTGAGGGAGGTATAATAGCACCCGGAACAGAATTAATGTTCAAATCCTTAAAAAATGAAACAGCACAATTGCCGATTGTAAAAAGTAAGAATTATAAAAATATTATCGGAAGAACCACAAATGAGTCTATAGCAAGCGGCGTTATGCATTCAGCAGCAGGACTTATCGAAAGAGCCATTAATTTAGTAAAATCTCAAACTGGTGCAGAGGAGATAATTATATATATTACAGGGGGAAATTTCGAACACATAAAGCCATTTCTTAGTTTCAAATATGTTTATGAAAAGGCACTAGTACTACATGGTATAAATGCAATTTTTAAAAAGAATATGAGAACTAATCAACACTCTCAAGCAATTTAACAAACTCATCCGCATTCACAAAACCAGTCAGGCGCTGAATTTCATTCCCTTTCGAATCAATTATCAATACAGTCGGGACACCAACAATATTATATTTATTTCTCAGTGCCTCAACATCAGGTGAAAGAGATTTGGTCATATCTGCTTTAACTGTAACAAAGTTATTTGCAATTGTAATTACTCTTTCATCAGAAAATGTATTAGCATCAAGCTCTTTACATGGGATACACCAGTCGGCATAAAAATCAATAATCATTCCTTTAGATCCCGATAAGGAGGCGGACGCAATTCCTGAATTATAATGCTGCCAACTTATTGATTTTTTATTTGATGGTACCAGTGCATAAACTGCAACAATAATTAAAACAAGTGAAAAGACAATCTTAAATATTCTGAATCCTTTAATTTTATTAGCAAGTTTATCGAATAGTATAAGATAGAGAGCAGCAATTATCATGAAGATTGGCAACGGAAACCCCTGAATAATTTTAGGCAAAATAGGGTTAACAAAATAGATGGCCATACCAATTAACAAAAATCCGAAGATATGTTTAACAGCTTCCATCCACTCCCCTGCTCTGGGCAGCTTTTTTATTTTACCAGAAAATATTGCCAGTAATAAATAAGGAACACCCAACCCTACAGCAAGATCGAAAAAGAGAATAAACCCAAACCAGGGATCGCCTTTAGCAGCAACATATGTTACAAGTCCAAGCACAAAAGGACCTATACATGGAGCCGCAACAATCCCCATGGTAAGGCCCATAAAGAAAGCCCCGAATAAACCAGATTTAGCACCGCCGGCTTTATTTACAAGTGCATCCGGAAGTTTAAATTCATAAACACCGAACATGCTCAAAGATAGGACCAGGAAAATCAAAGCAATAAATAATATAACATAAGTATTCTGAAGCAGAGCTCCAAAGATTGATCCGCTAAGTGCTGTTACTACACCAATAACCGAATATGTAATAGCTAGTCCCACTACAAATAAAACTCCCATCATAACAAGCCGGCTGGTTTTGCCTTCACTTTGTCCACCGAAATAACCTATTGTAATAGGAATCAACGGATAGACACAGGGAGTTAAGTTAAGTGCAAGTCCGCCTATAAACACAAAAATCAGACTAAGGACAAGACCGCTTTTTTCCAATCTGGATGAAATAGAGTTATCATCTGAATTCGATTTTATTACTGCGGGAACGGCTGAAGTATATGTAAGATCAATATTCTCAAATATGTCCTGATTTACTTCTTTAACAGCAGACTGCCTATCAACAATTTCAATTGTTAAAGTATCAGAAACTGAATTAGGAGGAAGGCAGGTTTTATCATTGCAGGACTGATAATCAAAAACAACAGGCAGCTTATATGTACCCGGTTTAAGGCTAGATGGAGACATTACAAGAGCGCCGGCATATATTTCCTTTTCATAAACAGATAACGGCTTATCGGAAAATGCAAGTTTCCGATCTTCTGGTTTAGGATATACTATTTTAAAAAGCCTGAAACCTGATGAAGTGTCTATAGAAAGAACAGAAGGTATGAGGAAATCTTCATATGGTTTATTGGAATTAATATGCCATTGAGGATCAATATTTATTTTTGCAGCAATCTTAAATTCTGTCCCTGATACAATTTTATCAAATGACTGATAAGCTTTTATCTTAACAAGATCCAATGGTTTACCAATTTGAGGGAAAGCAGAATTGCTAACCATAAGAACAAATAACAAAACAAAATATTTTTTCATAATACTCATATTATTTTTTATCTCCGCCAGCCCTGAACTATCGGGTATCTTCTTCCAAAGCCAAATGCCTTTCTTGATACTCTCAATGCAGGTGCTGCTTGTTTTCTTTTAAACTCATTTTTATCTACTAGTCGTAGCACTCTTTTTACCAACTCGCAATCCCCTGTAATCTTAGAAATTTCATTTACTTCCTTATTTTCTTCCAAATACATACGCAGTAT
>JARLHD010000235.1 GCA_031292435.1 Ignavibacteriaceae bacterium | reverse complement strand
CAATATATTGGACAGCAGGAACCCCAGTATAAGCAGTAACCAGCTATAACACATAATAGAAATAAAGCAGGAAAATTCCTGCTTTATTTCTGTGGATTTAGATACTCAAATATGGGAATCCTATGTTAAACGGAAATATACCATAACCCATCGAAAGGAGATTAAGTGAATGAGCAATAAGAAAACTGACAAATCCAGAACACATGCAGCTAACGTCGATGACAACCGCCCAAATTCTGATCATGATATGAAAAAGGTTCCAACGAGTGCTACAAATAAGCCCAAAGACCGGGTTTGAAACTTGGCCCTTATTTCAAATTAAAAGTATACTGTATACTGTACGATTTGCCCTCATCCGGTTTAAATATTTATTTGGATTAGGGTCATCCTAAAAAGGCAGTCATGATTGGATAGGAGGGATTACATTTGGCAAGACCGGATAATTGGGAGGATAGTGAGGATCGCCTGCAAGATTGTATCGATCACACTTTTGCTAATTTGCGGGAAACAGAGGATTATCTCGATGAACATGCCGATGAGATTACAGATGATAAGAAGCAAGCTATAGAAGCTAAAAATGACCGCCGCAAAGCAAGTATTAAGGATCTCGTATCGGAAAAGAAAGACGAAGCTCGACGGTAAGAGCATCATTCTATCTGCGCTCCATACACATGCAGCCCTTCCAGTTCGGGAAAAGGCTACTATTTCTCTTTTAGGATAATTTTTCATATTCTTGTCGGCTTCAAATTAAATCCGGCTACTTATTATTGGTTATAAGAAGCATTAAGTACCTGCCATTTTGTAATCAGTCGGTGCGTAATGTTTCTTATAACACTATGTAAACTTTCCAGCATTAGTGTGTCATTGAGATTGTCCTTCATAAACCTTCACACAAAAGTTTCTTTCAGGGTATATGGTTACCTCACAAAAAATGAATATAATAACCTGTATAATTGTTACCAATAAAAAATAATGGATAGAACTCTATGAATCTTATCCATTATTTTTCCTGTGTATTAACCCGCTTTCCTCCCAAAGTTAGTAAAGGTTTTAGATCTTAACATAAAAAATGGAATACCATGGCAAAATCTTATTTATTATCACTAGCGTTTGATTGGAAACTGTAATCCAAATTCGCCTTCGGACCAGATGCTTTTATCTTCTTGATAAACTTAAAGCCTGAAGCGGAATGACAACCATTACAATTATCGATCGTATCACTATAAGCTTTTTCAAAGGCAACCATGTCCTTTGCATCCATAGCTTTCTTCAAAGCGCTATTATCGCCTAAATTCCCCTTAACAAATGAATCCCATTGTGGATAATCCTTTATTCGAGTTATTTGGGTCGGTGACATATAGTCTCGCATGACATTGCTCATATATGCAGACAAGGCCCAGTTACCCCCTTTTGCAGCATAATACATATTGTCAAAGCTATCTGAAACTCCACGCATGCCCACGCTATATCCTGGAAGGCCGTTCTTAATGACATCAGCGAGCGCAGTTGTAGCTGCTGGAGCCACTGGTGTCGCAGAAGCCGATGGAGTCGGAGCCGGTTGTGTTGGCTGAGAACTACAACCAGTGACTAAAGACCCCAAGACCACAAAAGATATGACTATTTCTGAGATGTTCTTAAACATATGAAACCTCCTCGCACTTTATTTCCAATCTAGTTTTTCCAATTTGTCCATAAAGATGTAACCTATTCAATTTATTTAAATACCTGATGTCTCTTCATCAAGTAAATAACAAAGTATTTTTAAAACAATTCCAAAATCTTTTTGTGAAATTATTCTATTTTAGAAAAGTAGGTCAAACTGATGTATATCGGCAATACATCATTAAACGACAGGTGTCGATGTTCATGCTAGTTACCCCTAATATCTAATTCAGACAATTTACTAGTTTTAAATAAATGATCTAGGAAAACGACTGATAGATACATCGAGAAAATAGATATAGTTGAGAAAATTAAAAACCACCCTGTATTAAAAAAGTAAAATATGTGTTTTCTATATGCAAGATAATTAACTCCGTAAATAGCTGAAATAACTATGGACTTTAAGGTCCATTTAAACTTTGAAAAATAGATTGAGACCATGGTAGTGGCTACTAAAACATAATATAACACTGCCACAACATAAGGACTTCTTACAGGATCAGGAATAAAGCTTTTGGTGTAATTTTGATATCCCGACAAAATGAATGCCCATAAAAAGGTAACAACATCTAGAGGAAACAATCCTAAAATTATGTAATAATAATACCTAAGTGGGTTAATACCTTCCAATCTTTTTGAGTAATTCTTTTTTGCCCACCAAAAGTAAATAATCAACCCAACAACAGTCATCCAAGTTCTGTACCAATTTTGCGAATAAACACCTAAAGCTAAAAATAATTCTTCAATTAAACCGTATATTCCTGACAATATGAAAATCCAATAATACTCCAAATTAAAAACGGCAATTACTAGCGCTGTTGCTGCTACTGAGAACTGTGAGAAAAGGTTTCCGGCAAGAACATCATCGAAAGGTGAGGTGAGAATAATCATCGGAAAGTAATTATAGGCACTAAATAGAATGAGTATCATTGTTTCAAAGGATAGAACCACTCCTACTAAAGTCATATAGAAAGCAAAAGCAAACTTACGCCTTACGGCTTTGATAATTGAAAATATTACTTCAAATATGGCTGAAACACCTAGAAGCACATACCAAATTGTATTAGTCCAAAAATGGTTCATTCAACACTTTCCTTTGCTACATAAACTATTAAACACCGCTACCAAGCCTTTCTGAATGGTAATATAATATTTTATCCTATATGCTGCATTCCATTCACAACAGTGTTCTATCTGTAAATTTGCTAAATTCGAAATAAAGAATTAATCAAATCTTTTTCCTACTATATCAATATTAAAATCATGGTGAGGAACCAAAAATTCACCTGCAAATTAATTGCAAGCCTTTTCAATAAATAATTGATCTTCAGAAAGGCAGTCGAAAAATCATCCTTCAATTATCAATACCATTAGTTTCATATTTAATGAAAAATGTTAAAATTTCGATTTCTGGTGGTAGGTTATCGACAAAAAAAGTGCTACGGTTTTGACATCATGTCCATAGCACTCAAAGTACTGAAATAAGTTCTTTATGATGACTAATATTGGAGTAGAACTGGCAAAATCATCGGCCGACGCCTAGTTTTCTCCCAAAAATAGTTACTCATGCTTTCCCTAAGTGCGGTTTTTATGATCCCCCATTCAATCTGATCTCTCTTCAGTTGAATTTCCAAAGTGCTACCCGCGACTTTCTTCGCTCCATCCACCAATTCTCCTGCCTCTTTCATAAACGTAAACCCACGCGAGATGATATCCGGTCCGTATAAAAGCCTATAGGGCTTTCCTTGGGAAAGTGCTGCTATAACCACAACCACACCGTCTTGAGCTAATTGTT
>JARLHD010000234.1 GCA_031292435.1 Ignavibacteriaceae bacterium | reverse complement strand
ATACAGGATATTGTTGAAAAAGTTCTGATTGAAAATGGTCACGCAAAGGTTGCGAAAGAATATATTATTTATCGTGAAGAATCCGCAAAAAGAAGAGAGGCAGATTCAACTCATTTCTCCCGTCCGCTTGAAAATATCCCATGGAGCAAAATCTGGAAATCACTCGACTGGGCAGTTGCCCACAACCTTAATACCATTGAAGGTATAAACTCCAGGATTAGAAATGGCGAGTTTCCCCATATCGTTCATGAATCGGAAGCTGCTTATGAAACTCAGCTTGATGCTGCTGCCATTATGATTAAGGAAAGAAGTAAAGATATTAAAATGGTTATGGTTAGCGGTCCTTCCTCTTCTGGAAAAACTACTACCACATTTAAGCTTCAGCTTCGCCTGAAAAAAATGGGAATGCATTTTGTCCCCTTGGTTATTGATCATTATTTCTTTGATCTTGAGCTCCATCCTAAAGATGAGTTTGGCGATTATGATTTTGAAACTCCCCACGCCCTTGACCTTGAACTTATTAATAATCATTTAAAACGTTTAGCCGCCGGTGAGGAAGTTAAAATTCCTTATTATGATTTTAAATCAGGTAAAAGATATCTTGACCGCACGCCAATGAGAATCCGTGAGAATGAAGTTCTTCTTATCGACAGCCTTCACGGACTCTATCCTGATTTCAGCAAAGAAATCCCCGCCAGTCAGAAATTCAAACTTTATCTTGAACCCCTTCTTCAGATGAAAGGCGTCGATGGTTCATATGTAAGATGGACTGATATCCGGTTAATAAGACGCATGTTAAGGGATTCTGTGCACAGAGCTTATAAACCTGAACAGACTCTTCTCCACTGGCACTATGTGCGTTCGTCAGAAAAGCGGACAATTCTTCCTTATTCCAATACTGCCGATTATATTGTTAATACTTCCATGGCGTACGAACTTCCACTCTACCGTCCGAAATTATTACCTGATTTTGCCGAATGGGTAGATAAATATAAAGACGACCCTTTAAGAGCAGATGCTTTTGAAAGAGCTCAAAGAGTTACTAAAGTTTTGGAAGCTATTGAACCGGTCCTGGATGATTCACCCGTTCCCGGAGAGTCTGTTTTAAGAGAATTTATCGGCGGAAGTACAATAGAAATTGACTAGATTAAACTCATTAATCTCATGAAAATATAAAAGGCTGCCTCGGTAATTGGCAGCCTTTTATCTATCTATCTTCCCTATTTATAGAATCATCTCACCAGCACGCACAGTTATTTTGGTCGCAATCAGTTTTAATCCTAACATTATCATAAAAATCTTCAAAACAACCATGTGCTGATGATATATTTTGTAAACCCCCTGGTTTGACAATTAATATAGAGCTAAAAATATGCCAGTTAGTATATGTCTGGATTTAATAGAAAGGATGTCTTGAATTAAAAATACATGCGCAGATAATTCGTACCCCCTAATTATTTGCGCACTTTTACAATGACATTTTAAGATTAAATGCTATTCCCGATCCGCCGGGATTTGACGAGTTCTCCCCCAATCCTAACTTTATTTCAGGGGGTCCGTTTCCTCCCAGAACAAGAAAGTCAACTTGTGCGTATGCATAAATTAATATCATCGATGATATTAAAACATTTCTTGTTATATAGGATCTGTTATATGAATTATAACTGCTGTTTATGATATCTGCACTTGTTGCATTCAGATACTTTTTTTGTTTTGCATTTGCGTCAACAATAAAATAAATCATCGCTCCTAAATTAAGAACGGCGGCAGAAGATATTATTATTCCTTTTGTAGTATTGCCCGTGTATATTTGCCCCCATCCGGGGAAAAGAAATGATCTGACAATAGAGTTTTTCTGATCCTGCATTTTAGATAATATAAGTTCATTGGAAGCAGGGTCAGAATTTACTTGTCTGGTATCAGTAATTTTCTGCTCTTCAGGTATTGTCTGCAGAAAATCATTCTTCACTTCCTTAAATAAACTAACAATTTTTGGTGAAACTTTTTCTGAATCAAGCTCCAGGTGTCTGTCAATTTTCAGCATATCAATGAAACATTTTCTTGTCTGCGCTTCCTCTGTTAGGGCATAATGTGAGACTGCCTTCATTAATAGAATTTCAGT
>JARLHD010000233.1 GCA_031292435.1 Ignavibacteriaceae bacterium | reverse complement strand
CAATCGGGATGAATAAGAAGATACCTTTATACGGGACATTAGCTAATTATGAAAAGAAGGATATACAGGTAGTTATAAGAGAACTGATCAATTCCAATTTTATAAGCAAAGACCCGATAACCGGAAGGGATCTGCTACTGACAAAGAAGGGATTCAAATTTCTTGAAGCGGCAGGACTGGCGGATATTAATATTATAGAAGAACCGGTTCCCTATGAAAATAATCTTGAGCTGTTTAATTTATTAAGGGAGGCGAGGGGGAGGATATCAAAGAAGTTTTTACAGAGCGGTTATTTAATTTGTCCAGACGAAATACTAAGAACGATTGCCAAAGAGAAGCCCGAGACGACAGAAGAGATATTAAGGATTAAGGGATTTACACAGAGGATGTTTAATAAAACCGGGAAGGATTTTCTTGAGATTATTAACTCATTAAGAAAAGTGAAAGTAGTTGTACAAAGCTCACCTAAAAGAGAAATTCCAGCCAGTATAAAAGAGACTTATAACCTTTTAATAAAGGGGTATTCATTAAGTGCAATAGCATCGTTGAGGAAGATGTCTGATGCTGTAATTTCCATGCAGATAGAAACCATAATTGAGTATGAGCCGACAGTAGATATTGCAAAATTATTTGATGGAAAGATGCTTGAAACGATAATGAGCGAAATCAGGAAGGGGTATTCGGATATAAAGGAATTAAGGGAGCGACTTCCGAGGGAAGCAGGATATGCTTATATAAGAATTGCTTTGGCAAAGAACAGATTTAACTCCGCTTCTTACTCTTTAAGCCTTCAAGACGAGAAATAGCCTTATTGAAAAAGGGTTCCCATTTACGGGGATCGCTGTTATAATAATTAAGAGTGGCATTGTATTCTTTTTCAGTAACATTATATCTTTTGAATACAACATTTTTTATTTGTACCAGGTTATTAGTTGTTTTAGTAGTATCCTGAGCAATTACGATATCCGAATAGACAGAAATGAATTTATCTTCACTGATCCTGCCGGTGCAGCCCATGAAAGAGGATAGGAACAATAAGAGTAGGAATGAATATCTAAAACGCATTATTTCATTTTTTTACTTGCTTCGAAAAGCACTTTCTTTTCCTGTTCAGTTAAATTCTGATAACCTGATTTACTAATTTTATCGAGAATCTCATCTATCTCTTCCTGAGAAATATTTCTTTCACCATTTTCATGCTCATAGAAATTAGCTTCTGAAATATCGGGTCGTTTTTTGAATGGGTTGTTCACTTTCTGCTGAAACCTATTCCTTCTGAAAGCACTTTTGAGATCAATTTGAGATTTAGAATCAAGAAGGATAAAGATAAAACCAGCGAGGGCTCCTCCAAGGTGAGCAAGGTGAGCGACATTTCCGCCGCTGTTAACCATAAGGAATTCAAGAATGACAAAGAAGCCGATAAGATATTTAGCCTTTACGGGAATAAAGAAGTAGAGGAATATATATCTATTAGGGAAGAATAAAGCGAAAGCGACAAGCACTCCAAAAATTGCACCTGAGGCGCCAACAGTAGGGGCAGGCGGTTCGCCAAGAAGAGGAGTAAGGAACAGGTTAAATAATCCTGCTACAACACCGCACAGAAGATAGAAATAAAGAAACTTACGTGATCCCCAGATATTTTCGATTTCCATACCGAACATCCATAGTCCTATCATATTAAAAAGGATATGAGTAAAATTAGCATGGAGGAACTGGTATGAAATTAATTGCCACACCTGAAAATTATACCCTTCGCCCAGCGGATTAAGAGCGAGCCATCTGAAAATTATATCTCTCCATGTGATAATATGGCTGCTATCGATTGCTACTTCCCCGGCTAACATTGTAACAAGGAATACAATAGCATTTATAATAAGTAAATTCTTAAGAACCGGGGGGAAATAACTAAATCCTCCTAACCCGGATGGTTTATAATAATTATCCACTAACTTTTCCTTTTATAAAACTCACCAATTAATAATAATGTAAAACTAAAATAATTGATGAGGCAGAGATCATGATTATTTTTTATCAGTTAAAGCAGCTACGCCGGGAAGTATTTTTCCCTCAAGGAATTCGAGGGAAGCACCGCCGCCAGTAGAAACATGAGAAACCTTATCAGAAAGTCCAGCTTTAGCAATTGCAGCGGCAGAATCACCACCACCGATGACGGTGACTGCACCTTTAGTTGTAGCTTCAACGAGAGCTGCGGCAACAGCGTCAGTTCCTTTAGCGAAGTTATCCATTTCGAAAACGCCCATAGGTCCGTTCCAAACAATTGTTTTGGATTTGAGGATTTCTTCCTTGAACAATTTAACAGATTCGGGGCCGATATCCAATCCCATTTTATCCGGAGGCATATTATTGATGCTGACGACTTCAGAGGGAGAATCATTATTAAACTCTTTAGCAACAACAACATCAACCGGGAAGAGGAGTTTCATTTTAGATGTTTTAGCTTTTTCGAGAACCTGCTTTGCAATATCAATTTTTTCGGCTTCGAGAAGAGAGGTACCTATTTCTTTTCCTTCAGCTTTATAGAAAGTATAGGCCATACCGCCGCCGATAATCATGGAGTCGACTTTACTGAAAAGGTTCATGATAACGTCGATCTTGCCAGATATTTTAGCGCCGCCGAGGATTGCGAGATACGGGCGTTTAGGATTCTCTATAGCGCCGCCAAGATAATCGAGTTCCTTCTGCATGAGATAGCCTGCTACGGAAACGCTGATAAATTTGGTGAGACCTTCAGTTGATGCATGGGCGCGGTGTGCGCTTCCGAAAGCATCATTAACATATACATCGCCAAGATCTGCAAGCTGTTTGGCAAATGCTGGATCATTCTTTTCTTCTTCTTCATGGAATCTTAAATTTTCGAGAAGGAGTACGTCGCCGGGCTTCATTGCATTTACCAGTGATTTAACTTCGGCACCTATGCAATCGGGGGCGAGTTTAACTTCTTTTCCAAGAAGCTGAGACAGTTTTATAGCGACCGGTTTAAGACTGTATTTAGGATTTGGTTTACCTTTTGGTCTTCCCAAATGACTCATGAGGATAGCCATTCCACCATCGGATATAATTTTTTTAATTGTGGGGAGAGTTGAAGTAATCCTGTTGTCATCGGTGATGTTAAGATTATCGTCGAGGGGTACATTAAAATCGACCCTAACGAGAACCTTTTTATTTTTAAGATCAATATCATTTATAGTTAGTTTATTCATGATGCCACCAAATTAAAATTAAAGAATATATTTAGTAACAGTTGGGAGCTGTTATAAAGATATCCCCGCCTAAGCGGGGATACATTGGAAAATGCAATTTATTTTGCGATCTTGAGCAAGAGGTCAACAACCCTGCAGGAATAGCCCCATTCGTTATCGTACCAGGAGATAATCTTAAAGAATCTTTTTTCATCTTTAAAGTTATTCTGCAAGGTAGCGAGGGAATCATAAATAGAAGAGCGGTCGTCGTGAATAAAATCAGTAGAGACAACTTCTTCATTAGTGAATCCGAGAATTCCTTTAAGGTAAGTTTCAGATGCTTTTTTCATTAGCGAATCAATTTCGACAATTGAAGTATCCTTAACAGATCGGAAAGTTAAATCGACAACAGAGACATCAGCAGTTGGGATTCTGAAAGACATACCGGTAAGTTTTCCTTTAGTAGAAGGAAGGACTTCGCCGACAGCTTTAGCGGCACCTGTTGTTGATGGTATAATATTTATAGCTGCTGCACGACCACCTCTCCAGTCTTTTTTAGAAGGACCGTCGACTGTTTTCTGGGTTGCAGTATAAGAGTGAATTGTAGTCATGATACCAGTTTCAATTCCGATACCTTCTTTAAGAAGAACGTGTACCAAAGGAGCCAAGCAATTTGTTGTGCAAGAAGCATTAGAAATGATATTATGTTTAGCAGGATCATATTCCTGATCGTTAACGCCAAGGACAACAGTTTTAACATCGCCTTTACCGGGGGCTGAGATAATTACTTTTTTAGCGCCGGCAGCAAGATGACCTTTTGCTTTCTCAGAATCGGTAAAGAGTCCGGTAGCTTCGATAACATAATCTACACCAAGATCTTTCCAAGGAAGCTGTGAAGGTTCTTTAGTTGCCATGATACATCTGACTTTATGGCCTTTAATTACGAATACATCATCATCCTTAAGATCGGGGGAACTTTTTTCAGTAGTAATTTCACCTTTATGCCGACCGTGT
>JARLHD010000232.1 GCA_031292435.1 Ignavibacteriaceae bacterium | reverse complement strand
TTGGATATAGGGGGCAAGAAGTGTAACGAATATATCCTGGTAAAGTTCCTCTTGGGAATGCTCAGGTGCCTTATCTGTACTCTCAGGAGAAATTGTTACTTTACTAACTGGCACTTTAACAGCTTCAACTTCAACCTTTCTGCTGCATCCTGTAGTATTAACGACAAGCAAACAGCAGATTACGCCTAGATAAATCACCTTTTTTCTCATATTCCTACTCATCCCCTCAGCTATAGAAAATCGCCTTTTCCTTCGTTTATTAGAGCAGCTGGCCAGATACCCAGCCTGGTTATTTTTAACTTGAATCAAAGCCTTTCGAAGGTTTCCTTTAGTAGCAGTGCATCTTTTTCCACCAGAGGACCTTCAGATGTTATACAACCTTTTACATTGAAGTACTTTAAAGCCTTAAGGCAATCCACATAATTGAAGTCACTTTGCAGCAACGGAAGGTGGTTCCGCTCACCTTTTTCATTATAACTTACTCCTCCCATATGAATATGTAAGTCTTCCAAAGCTGATTTTCCGAGTTCATCCGAGACATACTGAAGTATTATAGCAAAATCATTAAATCCTTTTAGTTTGCCGTTATATCTGGCGTGTATATGTGAAAAATCAATGCACAATTTACATGAGCTAATTTCTTTACACAAAGACACTAGTTCTTCAAGGGTGCCGAATTGGGTTCCTTTACCAGTTGTCTCTAATCTATAATCTATCCCGGTTAGGGGTAAGCGTAATAAATTGTCCCTTATGGTATAATACGCATCTGTTTTGGAGTCTCCCAAGTAGAAGCCTGGATGAAAGATCAAACTCCTGCCTCCAACTTTGGACAACCCTTCCAAAGCCTTTAAAATCCTTTCTAAAGATTGTTCCTGTTTATCCGACTCATTGGCATTTAAGTTTATATAGTGCGAGCCGTGGGCCGATAAGTAAAAATCATTTTTCAACTTAGCTTCTAATATAAGACTCTTATTATTATCCGTAACATTAACCCTTCTGACAAAAAGAAGCTCCATTGCATCAAGTCCCACGGACTTAGCATAATCTATCCCACTAGCATAATTAAATTTAGTCGAACCGTTTCCCAGCGGAAGTCCTGATATACCAAATAAAAGTGTATCCATTATTATCATCCTTTTTTACCTCAATGCAAACCAGTTCTACAAAGATCTCATCCAACCATCTCACTTTTAATTATGTCCAAATATCCATCTCACTTTGGACTTCTTTTTTACAGAATTCTGAGAAAGGACAGCTATTAGTAATTCTTCACTATGCAAGTTATTGTAAAAGTATTTACATGCCAATTCTACCAAAGGGTGTCGCCTCACAATCTCTCCTCATATCTCGATGACGTAAAAT
>JARLHD010000231.1 GCA_031292435.1 Ignavibacteriaceae bacterium | reverse complement strand
TTAAATATACCTATGGTCAGACTAGAATTAAAAATAGTTAACAATAGGGTTACGATATTTACATACAAAGGGGCAACAATATAATCTTCAAATAAATGCTGAGGAAGCGGATAAATCCCACTATGAGATAAGCAGTCCTGAGCTAGTTTAAAATAATAGCCTGAATCACTGGTATAATGTATTGGGAATTTGAATAAGAGAGAGAGCTGGATTATAAAATAAAGAACAAGGAGGAACTTAAAATTTGAAGTTACGAGATTTATAATCTTAGACATTGTTTTCAAAGCATTGTTATTTATACAAGCTAAAGAATGAAACTCATTTAGAATTTAAATTGCAAGGAGAGTATATTCCCGTCTCCCAATCCATACTGCAAAGGAGCTAATGCATAATCAAAAGATAAGTTTCCCCACATAAGTCCTAAACCGGCAGTTATGTTTTTGGCAATATATCCAGACTGGTACCCCACACGAAGAGCGATAAGCTTATCATACAATAATTCGGCACCCATATTAAAATGGATATCAGAGGTTGGGAGATATTTCTGAAATTCCACTGCTGAAGTAATCTGATATTTATCCTGAAGAGTGAAGGAATAAGCGGGTCCTATTCTGAACTCACTTGGGAGTTTGGTACTTTCAGTCCTTAGCTCCTTCATCGATCCCAGATTTTTAATAACAGCAGAGATATTCAACCCTTTTATAGAAGTGAGATAGGAGCCTCCGAAATCAAATCCCCAACCTGTAGCTTCATTAACATAGATACCTTCATAGAGATACTTTATAGTAGCTCCGAAATAGAAGTTATCTACTATCATATGACCAGTTGAAAGGCTACCGAAGAAATAGTTAGCATTAAAGGTAGTGATAGGATCACCGGGGTTTATTATTACCGGGATATCATTTACTGAAGTTACATTGAAACCGAGAGCAACTGGCAATCCAAAGATAATTGTTCTTGCGCCCAGGATTTCGCTCCTGACATCCTGAATCCATTCATTATGCATTATCATGACTTCTGATGCAGGACTTATTGCGAGAGCTGCTGGGTTATAAAACAAAGCTGTAACGTCTGTGGATAATGCAGTACCGGCATCACCGAGAGCCACATTACGGGCACCGAAGCCGAGTTTGAGGAAAGATAATCCACTATTACCTGCAGTCTGAGCCAGCAGTGAAGTAAATGACATAAGGATAAGAAACAGGATTTTATTCTTCATAATCTTTTATTGTTAAAAATTTATACTTAGTCCGACGATATGCCTATCCGAGGGAGAATACTGTTCGATCATGAAAGCATAATCCACTCCGATTATCATACTGCCAAATTGTTTGAAATAAGAGAACCCTGCAGTTGGTTTAACGGGCCAGTCACTATTTGATAAATTATACTGATCAAAACCAGCGCGAAAATACAAACTTTCAATTATATTATATTCAGCACCGGCACGAATAATATTTGTTCCGGCATTACTACTTTCAAATTCGGCTGATATTAATATTTTAGATTCTTTATTAGAATAGCTTAGACCTATCTTCTTGGTAAGCGGAAATGAATTTTCGCTAGTGGTACCATCGGTTCCATACAGGGGGCTGGAATCCCATTTATATTTGCTATTCAAATCCGAGATAACCAGAGATAAGTTAAAATTCTTATTTATTTTATAGAGTCCGCCTATATCTATTCCAAAAGCAGTGGCAGTAATCTGCTGATAAAGTTTATAATAATATAATTTAAAGGCTATACCTATGGATACCTCATCGGAGAATCGATTTGCAAGTCCAAGGAAGAACTGGTTCTCAGAAGTTAACAGGTTTCCAGTCTGCACGCCATCGGCATCCCTGCCATCAATCTTACTTACACCAGAATTTATAATCCCGATACTTAATCCAGCGGTGGATCTTGGTTTGGAAGAATCTTTAGCAGAATAGAAATCAAACTTCCTGGTAAAGTTCAGAAAGTTAAGGGACCTATCAAGTGAGAGAATTGAATAGGAAGTCTGGAATGAATTCCTTTCCTGATAAACGGAAAGAGCCGGATTATAATATGAGACAAGGTTGCCCTCAGTAACTGCAGACATTGCATTCCCCAT
>JARLHD010000230.1 GCA_031292435.1 Ignavibacteriaceae bacterium | reverse complement strand
GAATTGACATTTAATCGGTCTGCCCAGTTTTGACCTACTGTCTATTCCTCGCCCGGAACCTGTGCTAGCGGCCTATCAAGACATTCGGTATAAACCTCCTGCGCTATATCGAACTGTGATTTAGTGGCATTAAAAAGTTCAATATAATTCATTCCGAAAAGATCCTTTATCTGTAAGGCAGAAACCATATTCAGAATCTTGCTAACGTTTAATATTTCTTTAGGTACAAGGTTGGAAGACTTATCAGTTACAGCTTTTATTCCTTCCTTAATCAATCCATCAAGGGATAAGAATTGGAGCGGTCTAAGATTCGAAAATTTGTTGTACAGGAAATCTTCAATGAAAAGATCGATAGGACAATTAAATATTTGCTGATTAAGTCCGTTAAAAAGAGAATCCCTATAATTTGTCAAACTACCTTCGGTTAACCCCATGCTTTCCAGTCGCTTCAGATTCGAATCAAAGTCTCTGGTAAATTTTTCTTTGTTGTTTGCATTAGCAGTAAACAACTTGTTTTTGTTTTTCCCAGCGCCTCTTGCCTTCAAAACCAAATCGTAATGAGTCAGTTCATGCATAATCAGGTGTGTCACTGCGGGATAATTACTTTTATATTTTATCAGGTGAACGTCCCGATTATAGTTTTCGGCATATTCAATTTTTGCCGCAGTTGGGATTGTTTCATCAGAAATGATTTGTATCGGCAGGGTTGACTGGCTTTCAATCTTCAACAAATATTCTTCTAATATTGCCTTGTCGTTTATTTCAGACAATAAGTTATTGCTTAAACTGAAAATAAGATTGTGGGAATGTTTATACAGTGGGCTATTCGCATCAGTGTTTTTAAGAGTAGTAACGGCCCAGGAAAAAGCTTTTTCATTCTCACCTTTCATCTCAGCAACCTTGGCCAAACCCATAGTAGTATTGGGATAATTCGGAGCAAGTTCGTACGCAATTTCGAAATAACGCAGCCCCTCCTCAATCCTTCCTAATTGTAATAAACTTCCTCCAATATTGGTTAAAGTTATATAATCATTTGGACCGATGGCTAATGCTTGGTCATAATATTTCATAGCCAGAGGGATATCGTTTTTATGTTTGGATATTATATTACCCATCATGACTAAAGCATACTTATTCCTTGGATCCCATCTTAATGCATCAATCAGGACATCCATGGCCTCGTCCTGTTTTTGTTCTTCCGAATAAACTTGACCAAGAACTCTATGATATTCGGAGATGGAGGGGTTCTTACTTATAAGCTTCAATAAAATTGGCTTGGCTAAATCATATTTACCCTTTTCACACAATCTCACCGCTTTCTCAAAGTCCTGCCCCTGGGCAATAATCGAGGGGAAGTCAACCTCTATTTTGATTAGATCATCGGTAGCGGTTACTTTGGGTTTGTAAGGACCATATGAATAATAATCCGTAATTTCCTCAACCAGGATATTCCTGTCATTCCCGAACTTCTTCGCATTAGGAAAAAGATTCCAAATGAATTCATCTATTTTGTGAAGTATTATCAAATTCGTCCCTAAGTTAACAGGTTAAAATAGCTATTTTTAATAACATTTGGGTTCTAAAGATTCTCCACCTACGTATAGCCGTCCACATCATTGCTGTTGGCAACGCAAACTAAACAACAATGGTTAATTATTACGCAGTTCGTTTATAGTATTACCCTGTATGTTTTGATCTATAATCTTTCTTATTAAAGAATATGTAATTCCATATTTCGACAAGTATTTTAACCCCTTATAAATTTCAAGATCAAGATTCTCCTCTTCTTTTTCAATAAGGCGCATGTAGTTTTTTTCTTCCAATTCTGTTTCGGTGAACTTATATCGTAAAGACAAAATATCAAGAACATTTGAATTCATTCGTAGGTCGAATTTATGAAGATTTTCAGGATGGAATATTTTTATAAAATCAGATGATATTTTTCGATTTTCGATTTTGATTTTACCAGATGAAACTTCTGCTAAAAAGTTATCCTTATCCGTACCCAAAGCCGCTGCATATAAATCATGGAAAGGAATTGTGAATGAGTAAGTGT
>JARLHD010000229.1 GCA_031292435.1 Ignavibacteriaceae bacterium | reverse complement strand
TCAATCAGGTATTCCTTTAATGATTTTACAAAGCATGAAGAAAAGGAAGTTGATGACGGCAGAGATAAAGAAGAAGGCTTATTTAAATAATTAACTTTCTATTATAAATGAAACCTAAAATCTCTATTATGAATTATTATTCCAATCTGCTCTTAAGACTCATTTTATTATTTCTTATATTCTCTAAACCGGGGTTCTCTCAATCAGCCTTTCACCCCGTTGAACCAATCATTGTTTGGAATTCCTCCGCTGTCGGAGAAGATTCAGTGGATCAGAACGCCTTTCAGAAATCATTTAAAAGCATAGGTCTTTTACCTTCACAAATTCTCCTTCAGGATTTAAGTAAAACTGATTTTAATCCTGGCATGCTCATCATTCTCCCCCATGCCTCGTCATCATTATTAAATATTAATGATATAGACCGTATACATCGGGCAGTTGAAAACGGAGCCCGGGTAATAACGGATGGTAACAGCAAATTTGTTGACTTGCTGCAACTAAAATTATCTGTCCCTTCAACCGTAAAAATAGTTAAGGATCTCATCTATCCAACTGATTTACTCCATTGGGCAGATGCACCTAAAGTACCATTAATTCTTAACGCATCTGATAAATCATTCCGTCAGATATATTGTGAACGATCTTCCGGGCATCCTGTTGGTATACTTAAAAATTCCGGAAAAGGTATGTACCTTTTCTTATCAGCTTTGTTCGATCCTATTTCCGGAGAAGGATACTCAAGGTTTCCCGATCTTCCAAATCTGGTTGTTAAAGAAATGCATTGTACTCCCGCATTTCAACGGCGTGGGATAGACGCCTATTTTGATGCCGGGTATCGTTATGATGTTCCAATTAAGGACCTTGTTACAGAATGGAAAAGCTGGGGGATTAAAGCAGTCCATGCAGCAGCCTGGGATGCTTATCTTTCCCCTCCCTATGATTACAATCTACTGATCACCGAAGCCCACAAACAGGGTATACTCGTCTATGCATGGCTGGAATGGCCCTATATAGGTAAAGGTTTCTGGGATAATCATCCTGAATGGCGTGAGAAAAATGCTCTCCTCAAAGATGCACAGCTTGATTTCCTGTCTCTAATGGATCTTCAGAATCCTGCCTGTATGAAAAAAGCTTTAGATGATCTGTCAGGTTTAATGAAAGATGATTGGGATGGAATTGATATCGCAGAATTTTCAATCACGGGGGGAGTTGCAGGAGCCCTTGATGGACCTTCGGCGCCCGCTTACTTTACCGGCTTTAACGATATAGCAAGAACTGAATTTAAATCTTTATATGGATTCGATCAGGCTGATCTCTTTAATAAATCTTCTGAACATTTCTGGAAGAAGGATTCAGTCGGACTTTATCAGTTTTACAAATATCGCGTACAGGTGAATAATCTTCTTCTGAAACAGATCATATCTTCACTTGATTCTCTTAAGAATGTTAATAAAAAAGATTGGGAATTCATTTTTACTATACTCGACAATTCACTGCATCCTGAATTCGATCAGTTGTTAGGATTCGATCTCACTAATACCCTCAAGCTTGCAAAGGAATTCCATGTAACCCTGCAGGTTGAAGATCCCCAGAGTGAATGGACCCGCCCTCCTTCAAGATACAATCAGCTTGCAAAAACATATAAGGGTTTGGTTGGAAAAATCCCTCTGGCAATAGATATAAATATTGTCCCTGTACACCCGATAAATCAGATTGGATTCGCTTCTCAGCAGCCCACAGGAGCTGAACTTTTCAGGCAGTACAGTTTTGCCGATGATGCCTGCGGCCGTGTATGCTTCTATGCTGAATCATCAGTATATCAGCACGATTGGGAAGTCTTTCCTTATGTTATGGCATCCGGAACTTCAGTTAATATAAATAAAAACCGGTGGCATATTCAGACTCCACACTCTGTAATTATAAAGAATTTTACCGGACAGGGAAATATATTACTTGACGGCAAACTATATCCCGGATACAGCAGGGAGGAGATTATAATCCCTAAAGGAGAACATATTTTGTCGTTTAGCGATTCAGCTGCCGGTCAAAGTAAAAAAGATAATTCTCTCCGGCTGATAGGGATTTCTGATGAATTGATATACTGCAGCCGGATATCAAATGGAATCGAATTGGTTT
>JARLHD010000228.1 GCA_031292435.1 Ignavibacteriaceae bacterium | reverse complement strand
TCTGGACAGTTTTATGTCGTCTTCCCTCAAATCGATCTTAATGTAGAATTAAAAAAAGAGTTGCTTGAAGATAAAACCTACTATCCCCTCGAACTCGGCAGAGTTTTCAATATAAAATCTAAATTTACTCTCCCTGATAAATTCTTTCCGGCAAATGTGTCCAGCATGGAGATAATTGAAAATCAGAAAATAAATGGTCCCTATATAGTCGATAGAACATTCAACACCAATACCCGTCAGTTCTATTTGGATGGCAATCGTGATTTTTCTTTTATGATCAGGGATATTAAACCGGGTAATGAATATAGGCAGACCGATCTCCGTAACACTTCTAAGTTCCCCATCGGTAATGTTCCTGCCCAGTTCGATGGAATTGAGTATCCCCGGTTCGATAAATTTGGTCATAAGGATCTCAACGGTGCAGAACTCCTTACCGATTTTAATAACGAGTACGCCGATTATCTTAACGTTACCTTTTCTTTCCGCCCTGCAGATAATTTCTATGGCGATATTTATTTAACCGGCGCTTTTAATAATTGGCAGATTCTCCCTGAGTATAAAATGAATAATGATGGGGGATTATACAACACAACCGTTGAACTTAAACGCGGCATTTTCGATTATCAGTACGTTACCGCCGATCTTATTAATGGTCAGCTCAAAAATCAGGACTGGATCCAGCTCGAAGGTAATTTCTGGGAAACTGAAAATGTTTATTATATCTTTATCTATTATCAGGACCCTGATTTTGGCGGGTTTGATCGAATAATTGCTTATAAAAAATTAACAAGTAAATAACTATGACAAAATTAAAAATAGGTGTTATCGGTACAGGTCATCTGGGTAAACTTCATACTAAAATGTTTCAGCAGATTTCTAACGCTGAACTTGCTGGTATCTATGATTCTAATCCCGATAATCTTTCCCATGTGTCAAAAGAATTTAATACACGTGCCTTTGGTAGCGTTAATGAACTGCTGGAAAATGTCGATGCCGTTTCTATTGCCGTTACTACTAGTGAACATTTTAAGGTAGCTTTCCAGTGTTTGGAAAGCAATAAACATGTCTTTATCGAAAAACCGATCACTTCTCTTATTATAGAAGGTGAAAAGCTGGTCAGTCTGGCGACAGATAAAAAACTATTTATACAGGTAGGGCATATTGAAAGATTTAATCCCGCCCTACTCGCTGTCGAGGAATATATAATTCAGCCTATGTTTATTCAGTCAGACCGCCTGGCCCAGTTCAACCCCCGAGGCACTGACGTTGCCGTAGTTCTCGATTTGATGATTCATGATATTGATATTATTTTAAGTCTGATTAAAAGTGAAGTATCACACATAGATGCAAGCGGTGTTGCAGTCGTGTCTGACAATATTGATATCGCAAATGCACGCATTCAGTTTGTTAATGGTGCCGTCGCTAATGTTACCGCTAGCAGGATTTCCCAGAAAAAGATGCGCAAGATGAGATTATTTCAAAAAGATAACTATATTTCACTCGATTTTATTGCCGGTGTAGCTGAAGTATATCGACTCGTTTCTGCTGAAAAACAGCTACTTACTCCTGCAATTTCTTTTGGCGAAATTGGGGTGGGGGATAAGAAGAAAAGGGTTATCTATGAACAGCCCGAAATTAAAGAAGTTAATGCCCTTAAATATGAACTGGAACTCTTCGTTAATTCTGTGCTCGAAAAGAAAAATCCGGTCGTTACTGGCGATGATGGTCTCAGAGCATTAAAAGTCGCTGAAATAATTATTGAAAAGATCGAAGAATCAAAAGTTAACGTGTAACATTTAGAGGATTTCATTATGAATAAACTAAAATTGGTTATACCC
Source organism: Ignavibacteriaceae bacterium (assembly GCA_031292435.1). Classification (GTDB taxonomy): domain Bacteria; phylum Bacteroidota; class Ignavibacteria; order Ignavibacteriales; family Ignavibacteriaceae; genus Fen-1301. Next base: position 4,948 of record JARLHD010000228.1, on the reverse strand, counting down.
ATTCTCTTGTTTTTCGCTTTTAACAATTTAAGCTGCAGTGTTTACCAGACAATGGTAAACATCTCAAGGCTTAAGTTTAAACTTGGAGTTGTTAATAATTTTACTCTCAACGGAGTTAATCTATCCAATAAAAAAAGCATAAATGATTTAAGCATTCCGGAAGCTCTTAAATTAACAAGCGCCTTTGCCAAAGGCTCTATGCCCGCAACTTTTACTCTCAATGTAAATGCCCTCAATCCAAATGATGGTACCGGCGGTTATCCAAAAACCAATGCAACAATTGTTGCTTTCCCCTGGCGCTTAATGATAAATAACAAGGAAACTGTCACCGGCGATATTGGCTCTCCTTTTTCTGTCCCCGGTACTGGAGAAGCAGCAGTTATTCCTATTCAGATTACAATCGATCTGTACAAGTTTTTCAAAGATAATACCTATCAGGATCTAATAGCGTTGGCAATGAAACTTAGCGGATCAGGCAGCAGTACAGGCGGCTCTCCTTCTGATCTCGCTCTCTATGTCAAACCAACTGTATCCTCCCCGTTAGGAAATATCACCTATCCTCAGGAAATTAAGGTGATAAATTATGAATATACTAAGTAGTTTATAATTCAATTAAATAAATATTATGGCAGATAAAGAAAAATATGCAATCGGAGTCGATCTTGGCGGTACCTCCGTTAAGCTCGGTATTATCTCCCTTCAGGGGAAGATCATGAAAAAAACAGCCGTCGAAACTAAAGCTGAAGATGGACCCGAAAACGTTATTTCTCAGGTTAAATATGGCATAAATATTCTCCTTCATAAAAATAAATTAAAGATTCATGGCATCGGCATCGGTTCCCCCGGCACTGTAAATGTTAAAAAAGGTACCGTAGAAAACCCTCCTAATTTCCCCGGATGGAAGAAAATCAATCTCGGTAAGATCATTAAAAAAGAATTTGATACTATTGTCCGGATTGATAACGATGCCCATGCCGCCGCGACTGGCGAAATGATCTTCGGAGCAGGTAAAAATATCGACTCCTTCGTAATGATTACCCTCGGAACTGGCGTTGGCGGCGGAATTGTCTATAATCGAAGGATTTTTAGAGGGGAGCACGGCGGAGCAGGGGAAGTGGGACATATAACTATCGACCATAATGGCGAAAAATGTAACTGCGGCTCCTTTGGATGTATCGAAGCTTATGCAGGGAACGCTTATCTTATTCGCAGAGTAAAACATCAGCTTAATAATTATCCTGATTCCTTAATTTGGGATCTCATTAGCAAAAATTCCGATAACCTTACACCTAAAATTATTGATGAGGCTTCTCTTAAAGGTGATGTTTTCGCAAAATCGGTTATTCTGGATCTGGGGAATTTTCTTGGCGCTGCTCTTGGTTCCGTTAGTAACTTGTTGGATATTAGTACTTTTATTATCGGTGGAGGTATAGCTGGTTTCGGTGCTCCTTTATTTAACACAATTAAAGAGACTATGACTCAGAGAGTGTTGACCCCTTTACGTCCTAAAATTAAAATTATACCGGCAAAGCTTAAAAACGATGCAGGTATTAAAGGCGCGTCCTCACTTGTATTTTATAATTCATACTGCTAAGAAATGAAAATTCTTTTGCTCGTCTCTCTCTTTGGTATCGCTCTCTTCGCGCAAACGAAGGATTCTCTCTTATTTAAATCTCCCGGCGATTCTTCATTGGTTCGTGATTCTTCCCTTACAAAAAAAAAATATGATGTCGATACTGTAATTTATTCAAGTGCCTCCGATTCCCTTATCTTTTATGTCGATAAGAAAAAAATGGACCTTTATGGCGATGCTGAAATGCAGTATCAGCAGACTGACCTTAAAAGCGCTAAGATCTTTGTTGATTTTGAAACTAATAATATCGATGCCGCAGGTGTCCCTTCTGATTCTTTCCCAGGTAAATTCAAAGGCACTCCCGTTCTCGTGGATAAGGGCGAGCCTTACGATGGCATAACTATGAAGTTTAATTTCAAAACTTCACGGGGCTTTATTTCTAAAGCTGGCTCAAAACTCGAGGGGGCATTCTATAATGGCGATAAAATCAAACGTATGGATAAGGAAACTTATTTTATCGAGGATGGCATTTATACAACCTGCGATGCAACCCCTCCGCATTATTATTTCTATGCGCATGAAATGAAAGTCATACAAAAGGAAGAAATAGTCGCTCGCTGGATATGGCTCTACTTTGGAGGAGTCCCTTTCCCCATTCCTATTCCGTTTGCCGTTTTCCCCATTGAATCAGGCAGGCGCTCCGGTATCGTAATCCCAGCCTTTGGTGACGATGCTACTTATGGCTACTACTTTTCTAAGTTTGGTTACTTCTGGGCTGTTAATGATTATCTGGATGCTAATTTAATTTCCTCCTATTTCACACGCGGCAGCTATGATCTTAGTTCCAGGTTGCGCTATGCAAAACGATATGATTTTTCCGGCAACATTCAGGCGGATTATATCTATCGTAAAAATGGTCTCCCTTCCGATCAGGCTTATGCTACATCAAGAGAATGGAACCTGTCTATTAACCATAATCAAACAATCGATCCTACTCTGCGTCTCGATGCTAACCTTCAGTATTCTTCTAAAAATTACAATCAGACAAATGTTACTAATTTTAATGAACTTCTTCAGAATAATATTTTCTCCAATGCTACGTTATTCAAAAATTGGGAGGAATCAGGTAACAGCTTGTCCCTTAGCTATAGCAGGACTCAAAACTTGCAGTCCGGCGATATAAACGAGGTTCTTCCAAACCTCACCTTCTCTCTGGCACAGAATTATCCTTTCCGCGGTAAGGATGTAACCACCGACCAGAAATGGTATGATCTTTTGGGGTTTAATTATTCAGGACAGTTCGAAAATCTAAGAAATAAAACAGGCGATGACCTTCAAATCCGCGGCGGCTTCAATCATCAGCTCTCTACTTCCTTTTCTCCTAAAATAGGCTACTTTAATTTTACTCCTAATTTTAGCTACAATGAAAAGTGGTATAATAAATATATCGAAGAAGGATATGTCAGGAATCCGGCTACAGGAGAATACATCAGGTCTCAGATTACAGGCGCCGATTCTTTTTATACAAGCGATAAATATAAATTAAATGCCGTCCGCACATTCAATATGGGTGTTTCCACCCAGACAAAATTCTATGGTATCTTTAATCCCGATATCCTTGGAATTGCAAGCATCAGGCACACGGTAAATCCCTCCATATCATATAACTATTCGCCTGATTTCAGCAAGCCCGGATGGGGTTATTATTCCACTTATGTCGATACCCAGGGTATCGCCCAGCATTATGATAAATTCCAGCGCGAAGTTTATGGCGGCGTCTCCTCCGGCGAACAGCAGAACATCTCCTTTTCGTTGACTAATATTTTCGAAATGAAAACTAAAGTGGATCCAACCGATACCACTTCAAAAGAAAAAAAGATTCAGCTCCTTAACCTGTCCGCCAATATGAGCTATAACTTTGCTGCCGATAGTCTTAAATTTTCAGATCTCTCTATCAGCTATCGCACCCAGGTCGGCGACCTGCTCAATATATCCGGCTCCTCAAGCTTCACCCCCTATGACTACTATAACGAATATGTTACTCGTATAAATAAGTTTCTTATCAACGAAGGCAAAGGGCTCTTCCGAATGACTGACCTTAGTTTCTCAATTTCCACCAGCCTCTCCGGCGAAAAACTAAAATCCAAAGAAACTGAAGCTAAGAAACCTGAAGATCGTCCCGCCAATGAACTTGAAAATATAGACCGCCAGATTTATCAGGGCATCTATAGTCAAAAAGAAGCCGATTTCTCAATCCCATGGACATTATCATTAAGCTATAATTATAGTTTGTCTCGCCCTACTCCCATTTCTACTTTTAAGTATTCCAATTTAAATGGCTCTATCGATTTTAACCTTACCCCCGCCTGGAAATTCTCCGTCGCAGGAAGTTATGATTTCGGAACAAAACAGTTCGCCGCCCCGCAGATTCGTATCACCCGCGATCTCCACTGCTGGGTCATGAACTTTACTTGGAACCCCATTGGTCCTTATCGTGGCTACAATCTCGAAATTAAGGTAAAAGCTCCTCAGCTTGAAGACCTTAAACTTACTAAACGCTCCGACTTCTACACCGGCAAATAATATGCGTCATTATATTATAGATGGTAATAATTTAATTGGTAAGATAGGCTCCCTTCAGAAACTTCAGAATAAAAACAAACAGTCCACACGTGAAAAACTTGCTTTCAAGCTGGAAGATTATTTCCATGATAAACCAAACATCAAAGTCTCCCTTCATCTCGATGGCTTCCCCGGTCAGTCAATCAAAGTTCAGAATATCAGGATAATCTATTCCGGCAAAAAAACAGCCGATGATGAAATAAAATCCCAGATCGGAAACGAAAAGAATCCTAGGAATGTTATCCTTGTTTCCTCCGATCGCCAACTGAAAGATTTCGCCAGTGTCTGTGGCTGCGATTGTATTTCCTCTGAAGATTTTTCCAAATCCATTATGCCCCGCTCCCCTGAAGATGAAGAACAAAAACGGCAGGATGAACTCAATAACGACGACTTCAAAAAACTCTTCGGTGTCTGACTTAATACCAACTACTTTATATTATCTATCCAGTCCCTTACCTTCTTAGCCATCTCCTTAAGAACTTCATCATCAGATTTGCCCGCACTCTTCAATAAATGAAATGAATGATCCGCTCCCTCAATCATATTAAGCTCAGCTTTTTTCCCAAGCTTTGTAATAATCGGCTTCAGCAGATCAGGGTTGGCAAGTTTATCTCTCGTTCCCTGCAGAAAAAGCATCGGCACATTTACCTTAAATAAATGCTCTGCCCTTTCAGTCGACTCCTTTCCCGGTGCGTGTAAAGGAAATCCAAAAAATACCAGCCCCCTAACACCCTCAAGAAGATTAGACGCCGC
>JARLHD010000227.1 GCA_031292435.1 Ignavibacteriaceae bacterium | reverse complement strand
TCTGGACATTATTTTAGCTCCTATATTACTTTTATTAATATACTTGCTTTTCTGTATGTCTACAAAAGGGGGTACGGATTACTTCATGATAAATAGACTCAGAATAATATCGATTAATAATCATTAAATATTTTCTTGTCGACTCACTTGTACTATCCCGAAAGAAACCATAATCAATATAATAATTTACTGGAGTGGTATTGTTATAAGGCATAATATAATCTAAACAATTCGTAAATTCATTATTAATGGGTGCAAGATATCTAGGGGAAGGTGGAACATTATAATTCTCGTTAATTCCATTAGGTCCAGCATACTGGGCTGTGGGTATTAACTTTTTTATGGTTTTGCCCATTAAACCGCTTAGCCTTGGTTTTATAGTATCTCTAGTTAAATTGTAAAGTGAAGAGTAGGGGTGTGTGTTTATTGGATCTGGATCATAAAAACCAGTTATACTATCATGTTCTCTTGCAAAATAGTTCATGGGTACAAATCCTTTTGCTCCGTATAATAAACCAATATTTATGTTATAAAGAAATCGTTCATTAGTAGGAGATTCGCGGCAATAATTATTTTGTGGTGAAATCCAGAGTCCGTTTTGAATACCCAGGAAGAATGGCTTATTCAGTGAATTAAATCTTTCCAAACTATTTATAAGTGCCGATATATTTAACATTTTATAATCTAAAGTTGGATTATCTTCAGGGGTATAGGGACAATTAAACATATAAGCGTTCAGTGAAGGACAAACCAGATCAGTGCGTGCCAGAATTTCATCAACTTTCCAGTTCGGATCCTCTCCTATTGTTTCATTCCCCAGCCTGCCGTTCCATGAATTGGCAATACTCATGAACAGACGCACTTTACCGCCACTTGCATTATTTAGTAATTTATCTATTTCTTTTATTACAGCAAAGTTATCGATACATTCTGGTTCATCAACCGTATGAAATGCAATTATTGTACTATCAAATGAATTAGAAGATGAGCCAGAAGGAAATGTTGGTGAATCACCATTTACGGCGATTCTTTTAATTTCAGTTCTAATATCATTCGAAGTCAAAACAGCAATTCCTCTATCATCCCAAACTGTAATTGAATTTACAAGTAGGTTAAGATAATCTACCTTTTTCCATTCAATTCTAAAATCAATTTGTGGAACGTATTTAGGTGGATCGCCATTTAAACTAATTGACTCTTTTATTATTAAATCCGATCCTGGTACCGCCGAGAAGTTATAAGAAGATGTTATAGGTACCCAATTATCGTACGCTAAATCCCTTACCTTCACTATTTGGGTGCCAAGAGTAATTTCTCCCTGGTTCTTTGATTTATACAATGTTGTAATTATACATATAACTGTACTATCTGTTGTAATTGGCGGAACAGAACCGGAATAAGCCGTATTTAGAATTATTTTGAGACTGTCTGTTCGAGTATATTCTTTGGTGTTAGGTACAGGAGGTTCTATATCATACCCAACTTTCTCCATTATTCCAGGTCCGCTACTTAATATTCTGCCTGTATCTGCGAAATTACGGGTTATTAAAACGGATTTATTCAATTGCTGATCCATTACAGTTGTAATCAGGGTATCATTTGGGGTTATTGCCAGACTACCATTGCTATAACGACTACTTAGTATATCCCAATAAGAATATGCACCCTCACTATATTTAGCTATTGTATTATGTTTTGTTAGAGTGCCATTATAAGGAATAACTTTTAATCTTGTACCATCAACGAATTGATTATAATATACATTATCCGTATTTGTACTCGTCATTCCAATTAATCCATCTGCTATAGAGTCAGCATGGGAATAATCATAATAAGGATTGTCTTGTGGATTCCAGTTATTAATAATAATCGGTATCCCCTGAAATTTGTCTAAAAATGTCTGGCTTACAATAAAACTGTTTATTGCAGAAAGAATGAACAGAAAAAGTACCATTCTTTTTTTCAAGTATTTTACCTTTATGTTTATTTATAGTTAGAATCATATGATACTATTTGAGATATATCAACTTTTTCATATCATTGAATTTAGGAATTCTGTTTTCCCCTATTACTTCTATCCGGTAGAGGTATATGCCGCTTGCTAATCCTTTTGCATTAAATTCTTTTTCATAGTATCCCTGTTCTTTGGTTTCATTTACAAGAACTTTTATAAGTTTACCCGTTAGGTCATATACCATCAGTTTTACATAACCCCTTTCTTTTAATCTATAGGATATTATTGTTAATGGATTAAAGGGGTTTGGGTAGTTCTGGAATAATTTATAATCACTTATAACAGTGTAAGTTTTATCAGTTGAACTAAGTGTTATCGTTAATTCTTCAGAGGGAGCTGATACATGTCCTGTTTTATCCTCTGCTGTCAGTTTATAATATAAGTTTTTTATATTATGGGGCAGCGGCAGAATAAATACATTTCCCTTTTGTCGTGATATTAGCTTTGATGGGTCAATCGTAAATCCGGGAATGGTATCACGGTAAAGATTATAATAAGCTGTATCGGCTTCTGTGTTTTTATCCCATGTTAATGTAATCATGAATGAATCAACAACTGCAGTTAAATTCCGTGGGGGTTTAGGGGCAAGGTCATCGTATTTATAAGTTTCGCCATTTGGTCCACCGTACGCTCCTATATCAGAACGGCTAAGGTCTTTATTTAATATTGAGGGATCACCTTGATTTATAGCAGGAGAAAATGCCTGCAAATGATAATCGGACTTCAGGGGGTAGGTAATGATTGCGTCATCATTAACAAACATAGGATCTGCTGTAATATCATGTTCCCCCATAACCTGCCCAAGTGGGATACTAATTTTATTTTTCCAGAATAAATTATAATCTGTCCTGTTTTTTGTTGTATCACCACTTAAATAAATTGGGTTCATATTCCCTGTAAAAATATTGTTTCTGAATTTTGAACCTTTTCCATAACTACCGATTCCATAATCAATGCTATAGTTTATCAAGTTATTTTCCATAATTGCTGTGTCTGGTATTTGTGAAAAAGTTAATCCTATACTAAATCCCAATATTATATTATTATTTATAGTTAGGCTATCAGTATAATCGCAGTAAATTCCATATAACGAATTACTATTCAATGCGACCAATATATTATTACTGATAAAAGAATTTCCTTCAAGATAAAGAGCATCTCCAGTGCTGGTGCCATTCATAATAATAACACAATTCTGTATCGTATCAACATAATTAACTACATTTTTTGAAATGTAAATATTATTCGAACCATCTTTTGAAATAATATTCTCCAGAAAGGCATTACCCCAAGATATTCCAATCGCCTCCAGGGCATTTGATACCCTGCAATTTCTTATTCTTATATATGCCAAGTTTTTTGTTGAAAACAAGACATTGGTAAGGGGTTCTACCCCTCTGCCAATAAAATTAATATTTTCAATGTGAATGTCGGCAGTTATATTGACTGTTGTTTTAGCAAGTCCTGTTCCATCCACTACTGTGCTATCCATGCTACTGCCAAAAAGGGAAATAGGTATTGCAATTACTAGTGTTTCTTTATAAGTCCCATTGGCTATATAAACAGTATCCCCAGAATTACAAACATTTATACATTTCTGGATACTATCTGAAGCAGTTACCCAGGAAGTATAGGGAAATTGGCTGGTGCCGGTTTTGCTAACGAAGTGAACATCGGGATAACAATTAGAGGAAAGGACAATAATCAAGATTATTATAATAGTGAGGAGTTTGAGTAAAGGTCTAATACTTATCATAGCTTAACTAATTATTCAACGAGCACTATATTATGGGGAATGGAAATTAATGTCAATCAGGTTTTATAATTAATACCTTCTATCTATGGTTATTTAAGGAAAACCATTTTTTTCATATCGCTGAATTTTGGAATCTTGTTATCCCCGATTACTTCTATTCTGTAGAGATAGATTCCACTTGCTAATCCTTTTGCATTAAATTCTGTTTCATAATATCCCTGATCCTTTGTTTCATTTACAAGAACTTTTATAAGTTCCCCTGTTATATTGTATATCATGAGTTTTACGTAACCCTTTTCTTTTAGTCTATAAGATATTATTGTTGATGGGTTGAAGGGATTGGGGTAGTTCTGGAATAATTTATAATCATTGATGACTATGTAATTATTATTAATTGAATTTATAGATATTGTTAATTCCTCTGATGGAGCTGATACATGCCCTGTTTTATCTTCTGCTGTGAGCTTATAATATAAGTTTTTTATATTATGGGGCAGAGGCTGCATGAATACATTTCCCTTTTGTCTTGATATTTCTTTTGAGGGATCAAGCGTAAATCCAGGAATGGTATCCCTGTAAAGATTATAATAAGCTGTATCGGCTTCTGTGTTTTTATCCCATGTTAATGTAATCACTGATGTATCGACAACAGCAGTAAGATTACGAGGGGGTTTGGGGGCAAGATCATCATATTTATAGGTTTCGCCATTAGGTCCTCCGTATACTCCAATATCAGAACGGCTCAGGTCTTTATTTAATATAGATGGATCACCCTGATTTATAGCAGGAGAGAATGCCTGAAGATGAAAATCAGAATTTAACGGGTAGGCAAGAATTGTATCATCATTAATAAACATAGGGTCTGCAGTAATATCATGTTCCCCCATAACCTGCCCGAGTGGAATACTAATTTTATTTTTCCAGAATAAATTATAATCTGTCGTGTTTTTTGTTGTATCACCACTTAAATAAAGAGGGTTCATGTTTCCTGTAAAAATATTGTTCCTGATTTTTGAACCTTTTCCATAACTAGCCATTCCACCCTTGAGGCAATAGCTCACCATATTATTTTCCATTATTGCTGTGTCTGGTATTTGTGAAAAAGTTAATCCTATACTAAATCCCAAAATTATATTATTATATATAGTCAGACTATCAGTATAATCGCAGGAAATTCCATATAACGAATTACTATTCAAAGCGATCAATATATTTTTACTGATAAAAGAATTTCCTTCAAGATAAAGAGCCTGTCCAGTTGAAGTCCAATTCATTACTATAACGCAATTCTGTATTGTATCGACATTATTAACTATGTTTTTCGAAATGGAAATATTATTAAAACCATCCTTTGATATAATGTTTTCCAGATAAGCATTACCCCATACTACAGCAATCGCATCAAAGGCATTTGATACCCTGCAATTTCTTATTCTTACATTCACCATATTTGATCCTAAGACACCTGTAAGAGGCTCTACCCCTCTGCCAATAAAATTAATATTTTCAATGTGAATGTCGGCAGTTATATTGACTGTTGTTTTAGCAAGTCCAGTTCCATCCACTACGGTGCTATCCATACTGCTGCCGAAAAGGGAAATTGGTACAGATATTACAAGTGTTTCTTTATAAGTCCCATTGGCTATATAAACAGTATCCCCAGAATTACAAACATT
>JARLHD010000226.1 GCA_031292435.1 Ignavibacteriaceae bacterium | reverse complement strand
TAAAATAAAATCTTTTTATTTTTGGTCTGGTTGGTTTTTAAATTGGTACATGCGATATAATAAATAATTCCGTATAAATAATACAAACAAACAAAAGCACACTTGTCAACTGGATCGGTTAATACAATTCAAGGTAATACCTCAACGCAGATATCCCCCTATCCTATTGAACATATAAATGAATTTTTTAGTTTATGGTTTATTCCGAATATGACCATAGTAAAAATTTATTGTTCGAAACAATTTTATAAAATAATTAGAAAAACATGAAACAAACCAAAATAGTCTACCAGTATATCATAATAGTTTCAATAATATTTACTTCCATTATCAGCTTTAACTGCAAAAAGAATCCTCTCACCCCATCTCCCTCAGGACCTGATACTACAAGCCACAACTTTAATTGGCAGTCATTTTCATTTGGCGGAGCAGCAAGCAGTGATTTTCAGGATATTGCTATTATAAATGATTCTCTGGCTATAGCTGGAGGAGAAATCTTTATGTACGATTCAACAGGTGCAGTTGATCCTCATTCTCATTGTATTGCAATATGGGATGGTCTGAAATGGGAACCTAAAAAACTTTATGACTCTAATAATAATCTAATTCCTATTATCACAGGAATTTTTGTTATAGACAAGTTGAATATTTGGCTTACCGACGGTGGTGTATATCGATGGGATGGTCATTCACGACAAGTAAGTGCAACTTATGATCGAATATCATTAATCGGTGGAGAGAATAATGGTCAATCCGTAAATAAACTCTGGGGAACAAGTTCAACTGATTTATATGGAGTAGGAAATAAGGGAATGATTACGCATTTTGATGGTACAACATGGCAAAAAATACCCAGTGGAATTGATTTTGATTTCAGTGATATCTATGGTGCTCTTGATCCTAATACAGGAAAACAACAAATTTTGGCAGTAGCTTATCAAAATTATCCCCCCCAGAGAGCAATTTTTATTATTCAAGGAAATACATCAACACAGATTTCTTCATATCCCATTCAACAAATAAATGAATTTTTTAGTCTATGGTTCATTCCAAATCAGCACTATTATGTAGTTGGCGATGGCATCTATGAAAAAAAGTCACTTTCTGATAGCTTATGGAAGGATAATTTATTTAATATAACTGGAAAAGTAACGACTAAGATTAGAGGTAATGGGTTGAATGATGTTTTTGTAGTTGGTTCCTTTGGAGATTGTCTGCATTGGAATGGAGGAAGTTGGAAAAGTTATATTGACCAAACAGGACTTGCTGATGGCAGTTTTGGTAGCGTAGCCATAAAGGAAAATTTGGTAATTGCAGTTGGTGGAAATAATAACCAGGGAGTTATCACCATGGGAAGAAGATAATCAATAAAATCAAAAAAGGAGTAAAAATGAGAATACTCATATGACAACAATAATATTTTTGATTTAATATAATTTTATAAAATAATCAGAAAAAGATGAAACAAACCAAATTAATCAGCCAGTATATCATAATAGTTTTAATAATATTCTCCTCAATTATTAGTTTTAATTGCAAGAAGAACCCCATAACACCACCGCTCTCAGGATCTGATACCACAAGCCACAACTTTACCTGGCAGTCCTTAACATTTGGCGGAGCAGCAACCAGTGTTTTTCAGGACATTGCACTTATTAATGATTCTCTGGCTATAGCCGTAGGTTCAATCTATCTATTTGATTCAACAGGTGTAGTTGACCCCTTCCCTTATTGTCTCGCTATATGGAATGGACAGACCTGGCAACTTAAAAGACTATATGATCGGAGCAATCATTTAATACCTGGTCTCATAAGTATATATGTGTTTAGCCAATCTGATATTTGGCTTGCCGATGGAGGTGTATATCGCTGGGATGGGAAATCAAGTCAGGTCAGTATTACATATGATCGTATTGCTCTGATAGGTGGTCAGGAAAATTTTCAATCCGTGAATAAACTCTGGGGAACAAGTTCAACTGATTTATATGGTGTAGGAAATAAGGGTATGATTACTCATTTTGATGGTAATGCATGGCAAAAAATACCCAGCGGTATTGATTTTGAATTCAGTGATATCTATGGTGCTCTTGATCCCAATACAGGGAATCAACAAATTCTGGCAGTAGCTTATCAAGATTATCCTCCAGAACGAGCAATCTTTACAATTCAAGGAAATACCTCAACACAGATATCACCATATCCTATTCAGCAATTATATGAATTTTTTAGTTTATGGTTTATTCCGAATCAGCATTATTATGTGGTTGGCGATGGCATCTATGAAAAAAAATCGCTTTCTGATAGCTTATGGAAAAATAATTCGCTCGATATAACAAGACATTCCACTACTAAAATACAAGGGAATGGGCTGAATGATGTTTTTGCAGTCGGTTCCTTCGGCGATTGTTTACATTGGAATGGGGAGAGTTGGAAAAGTTATATTGACCAAACGGGACTTTCTGATGGCAGTTTTGGTAGCGTAGCCATAAAGGGAAATTTGGTAATTGCCGTTGGGTTAAATAACAATCAGGGGGTAATTACAATTGGAAGAAGATAATCAAAATATAAGCTTATACGATATTACATTTTCACTATATCATACCCACCTTGATAACGCGATTATTATCCTCAATACATATAGCCATGTGAATTTTTTCTATTCTACTAATTTTGTTCTGTTATTCCAAATTTGCGAAAGCCCAATCATCTCAGAAGGCACAAAGCCTGGTCGGGGGGATTACGATTAGACCAAAGATACATTGATCATGCCCAATTCCTTCGTTTATGAAATTTGGGGAAACGACCTCAATAATGTTTGGGCAATAGCTGGGTCAGATTTTGATAAAACAATATATCATTACGATGGAATTAGTTGGAAAACAGATGGTATTTATAAATCATTGGATCCTTCCTCATTATTTGTTTTTGCAGTTAATAACTCATTTGGATAGGAGGTGCAGATGGAATGAGATCGTGAATATTTTATCCTAAGGGGCTGAAATTTGCGTTTGGTCACACGACATGCAATAAATAAGCCCGCTGGATGGAAGCACGATACCAGCAAAGGGAGTAGGATTCCCTTCGAAAACACTTATAAGATGTTGTTCAAATACCTAC
>JARLHD010000021.1 GCA_031292435.1 Ignavibacteriaceae bacterium | reverse complement strand
GATCCGGTGATATTCTGTTCCTCATTGGGACACTTTTAGCTATAATATCAACTTATCAAGCAGAACAATCTATCGTTAAATCCACAAAAGATAATTCTGCAAATACAACAGCACTAGCAAGCTGGCTTTTCTTTATTGCAAATATAATCTTTGTTCATGTAGCAATTATTAGATTAGTAGAACTAAGCCAACCAACTAATTCTAAAGTATCGCCTTTAATGCTAAGAGGAAGTAGTTTTACAGTCATCGGAGATATTTTCAAGGTCATTGGTTTTGGAATAGCCTCAATTGGTAATCAATTGCAAGCGAATAGTTCAAACTCGGCACCGTAACCAAATAGTTCATTATACTATTTAGTGACAATTGTAAGACAAGGTTAGAACATTGCCGTCTGAACTGGATTTCTAAACACGAGTCTACTACCAAGGAATAAATCTTCTCGTCTGCCCTTCTAATCGACAACTGGACTGTCCCTTTTGTATCTGCATTATCTCCGCAGCTGACCCGAAAGAATAACCACTGCTCTTAACGAGTGAATACGCTTCCTTTTCTCTTGTGCTCAGAACCTTCAGCACTATCCCTAAATCATTAATGGTTTTTTAGCCACTTATAGGACCTTTTTTTCTGATTTTTAATTGTAAGATAATACCATTCTCCGAAAGACAGTGAAAGCTTATAAATTGTTGTTTCTTTTTTTCATCGTTAGTTAGCCCTTGAAATTATTTTCCAAAGTATGTTATCGTATCTTCAATCAGCCGACTCATGTCCTCGATGTTTCTCCGCTGAAGTTTGTCCTTACGATTTAAATCTAAGTAGCGCCAAACTTCGGCATGGTTAAGTATCCAATACCTATTTTTCTCCTTGGTTGCGCCTAGTCGATCTCTCATGGTTTTAAGCGCTACCTGATAATCACAATAACCGTCCAAGAACATTAGAATTCTCTGAAATTCGTTGACTGTAATTTTATCGGCAAGTTCAAAAGATTTCGTTTTATCAGTCACCTCTCACTATGCTTGCTTTATAGTCATTAAGCCCTCTATTTTTAGATTTATTAAAAAGTAACCGTTTATCATATTAGGGTTTATAGTTATCTTGAAAAGAATGTAGGCTTTTTTATTCCTTCATTCTTATCTCGTTATTTAACCCACTAAATTTTCTATTGGTTCACCCTTGGCAACCCTCTTCAAACTGCCATCAAATGCAATCGCGAATATCTCAAAAGTATCAGCATTGAACTCTACCCCACATTCCATGCAATAGTGAGAATTCATTGGAACCTTATTGGCTCTTTTACACTGGCAACTAGGACATTGGATTTGAGCTGTATTTGCTTTCATTGATTTCCACTTCCTTTTAAAAAGAGCATCCTTTCCTAACTTTAGTTCTTCCTCATCGACACAGATATTTCCTTTTTTGGGTCGAAAATATTTTATTCCGAACGAAGCTGTTTTTCCTCTACCCTCATCCCGCACTTCAACTCAAAAACAAAATGCGTTGGTGTGAGAATTTCTTCTCAACCAACGCATTAAATATTTCTTCATCGAATTCTTCAAGTAGTGAATCCCTTCTGTTTGTCGTCTGTATGATTTCATCAAACCTTAGCTTCATCCCATCCTTTAAGTCGTTTACCTTATCAATCTCCAACCTTTACCCTCGTACTTCTCCAAGCTAACGCTTTTGATCAATCGCCCACAGCAAAAATTACCAACAACACTGGAAAGAATTACATACTGAATATGTTTCCTTGTCCGTACCTTACCCCAAAACTATCTAACCTAAACCGTTCAACATGTTTCCGTGTACGTAGGTGGTCCTATTAAATTTGCCACACAACTCACTCCCAATTCTCAAACCCGCTCCACAAGCCGCTTTCAGCTGTCTTTCTTTTGCAGACAAGTCACCGTCTCCACGTGCGTGGTGTGCTGTTGACTGCTATAATCGACCTCATATTCTTGCCCACTTTCAAGGATGAACATGAAATGGGTCGGAGACTTTATTAAAACTTTATCAATCAAAGCCACAAACAAGTTATCATAGAATTCAGTTAATGGCTCGTCCCCGTTGTTAATAATCTTGCCAATGGCATCAAGTTTGTCTTTATATTTTACATCATCCAGATGTTCCATTTCGATTGTATTTTTCTCTTGGCTCACTGATTCAAGTTTTTCAGTAATCTTTGTGTATTCCTTATTGTAAAACTTATCATCAATTTGTTTCCGAAGTCTCAGTTGCACCAGTTCACTCAAGTCTTGTTCTAAAAGCCCTATCGTTTCCGTCAGCTTCTTAATATCAGCTATCTTTGATTCCTTTGTCATGACCTTGTGAATATTTTCTAAAAACATTTTAAAAAAGAAGCCTTTATCCTTGACCATATCATTGTACAGTCGGATAAAGGCTTCTTTTAAATCAGTATCATTTACAGCTTTGGTCGGGCAATTTTCAACCCCTTTTATGTAGCTATTGCATTGCCATACTATCTTTTCGGATTTCAAGCCAGAGTTCCAATGCCTACGTTTTAATGTCTTCCCACATTTCTCACAGTAAAGCTTGCCGCTGAATCCATATTTATTGGCATATTTGCGTCTATCAAGATTTTTGCCCCTTGTGATTTCAAATCTTCTCTGGCGTTCCAGCTGAACCAAATCGAACATCTCTTTGGTAATAATTGCTTCGTGATTATCCTCAATTCTATACATTGGCTCCAAGTTCTTATTGTTAACTCGTTTCTTTGTAAGGTAATCAAGCGTAACCGTCTTTTGAAGCAATAACTCTCCATAATATTTCTCATTTTCAAGGATACCTCTTATGGTGGAGTCCCACCATGTTGTTTTTCCTACCACTGTCTTTATGCCATCCGCTTGAATCCCCTGAGCGATGGATTCATACCCTTTGCCATCAAGGTATTCTCTAAATATTCTCCTGACCAATTTGGCCTGTTCTTCATTTATAATAAGGTTACCTTTTTCATCTTTATCGTAGCCTAATAACCTATCTGTATTGCAAATCGCAACTCCATCCCTGAAGCGTTTTTTAAGCCCCCATTTTGTATTTTCGGAAATATTGCGGCTCTCCTCTTGAGCAATCGAACTGAGCATGGTCAGAACCAATTCCATTTTGGAATCGAAGGAGTATATATTTTCTTTTTCAAAGAATACCTCCACTCCAATATTTTTAAGGTCTCTGACGTGCTTTAAGCAATCTACTGTATTTCTCGCAAATCTCGAAATCGACTTGGTTATTACAAGGTCGATCTTACCGCTTTCGCAATCCCTAATCATTCGGTTAAAGGCAAGCCTATGTTTAACATTTGTACCGCTGAATCCGGCATCAGCGTAAATATCAACTAAGTCCCAATCTTGATTGTCAGTTATTTTCTTTGTGTACTCACTTACTTGGGCATTATAGCTTTCCATCTGTTCTTCGGAATCTGTACTCACCCTACAATAACCGCAAACTCTCTTCTTATTTGGCTGATTTTCTTCTCCCTCAAGAACCTGTTTTAGAACTGGCTGTAATACTTGAACCTTTTTGGATGGACTTGTATTTGCCATGAAAAAATCCCCTTCCTATATATAGCACTTGGGTACACACACAATATAATTACCGTGGCAATAAGTAAAGTGAAAAAAGGGACTTTAGGCGGTTTTTCTCCCATTACCCCTCAAAAAGGTTGCTCTGTTCAATCTATCTATTTCATCATACTGCTCGTATGTTATGAACCCCTGTTCTCTCAATTTCTTGAGATAATGAACACTCAGTAAATACTCAACGTTTTGTTGTTTCTCCAAAAAGATATTTCCCCTTTCGCTCATAAATTTCTATCGTAAATAGAAGGGCCCACCACTTTGGCAACCCCATAAACAAGATTGTGTAATGGCGCAAAACAATTTGCTGAAATAGAATAGACAAACGCAAAAAAGACCTCAGTAATATGTAAGCGTCAAACCGAACGTATCTAGAAATGGAGCACTCCCTTTGAGATAATACTTTGTGGATGCTCTGACAGAACGAAACAAAAAAGAGCCCCAAGAAAGGCTCAGTTCTGGTTAACTATTCTTTTTCTGAGATTTACAGTTTTCAGGGAGTTTATCGGACCAGGGTAAGAGATCTTGCAAGAAGTCCTTACTTGTTCCCGTATAGTGTTTGGGGATTGTCTCTAATATATGAACAATATATTCATAAGGTTTCAATCCATTGGCTTTGGCACTTTCGGTGATCGAATAGATAATCGCACTAGCTTTCGCCCCATTGGGTGTATTGCAGAACTCCCAGTTTTTACGGCCTGTAGCAAAAATGCGTATGGATCGTTCCGCGGCCGAATTATCGATAGAAATGCTGCCATCCAGAAGATACCGTTCGAGATAATCTTGTTGGTTCAAGGAATAGTTAATGGCCTTACCGATCATTGAGCCAGAGTCAATGGTTCCGGTCATCGATTTTAGCCATTCAAAATAAGCATCAAGAATCGGCTTACTTTGTTTCAACCGTTCTTCATACCGTTTTTCAGACGATTTATCCTTCAATAGAGCTTCAATCTTATAGAGTAAAGCAATGCGCTTCAGGGCTTCATCCGCTGTCGTCCCTTTTCGACCCTCTTGGGGGACGCTCTTCAAGCATTCGTCATATTTCCTCCGGGCATGAGCCATGCATCCAGAAATCACGACGTCTTCAGGAAGACTGCGATAAGCCTGATACCCATCTGTCGTCAGATTTCCGCTATACCCTGACAGAAACTCCTTCGGATGATAGCCGCCCCGTGTTGTTTGGTAGTTGAATAAGATGACTGGAGGCACATCGCAAAGCTCTCCAGAACGGTAGATCCACATCCAACTTTCAGAGGTCGCCTTGCGGTTCTCTTCATGTAAAACTTGAACCCGAGTTTCATCGGCATGAAGGGTATTGCAGGAAAGTAAATGAGTTTTCATCTCATCATATAGTAAGGACAGGTATTCCTCGCTGCAGCGGATCATCCAGTTAGCCATCGTCTGTCTAGAAAGATTCACGCCATAACGCTGAAACTCACTCTCGTGACGAGCCAAGGGGACAGAGTTAACATACTTCCCATTCATAATAGCCGCCACGATAGACGGAGTAGCAATGCTACCACGAAGCAACGATGGATCTTTTTTAGCACGAAGAATGTTCCCGCAGCTACTGTCTTCACACCCATAGACGGATACGACATGCTCTTCTCGTTCAAAATGAGCAGGCACAAAGCGCAGATAACTTGTTTTTTCTTCGGTGATGACTTTCAAAGCTTTTCCGCAGTGACAGACACATTCTTCAGCAGAAAGTTTATGTTCGATACGCACCGCCGGGAAATCCGCTAGATCTGTTTCGCGTTTCCCTTTTTGCTTCTTACGCTTATTGGGCTTAGGAACGACCTCCTCATATTGAGGTTCGGCCGCAGAACTATCCGAAATAGCCTCAGCTTCATTAAAACACAGAGAGATTTGCTCACATCCTTCGGAGCTTTGATCCTTTTCACTTGAAGAACCAAACCGACGATGGTTAGAGAGCGCAATCTGCTGGGTTAAATAATCCAATTGAGTACTCATTTTCTTATTGTGCTCCATGAGAAGCTTGCATAAAGAAAGGAGTTCTTCTTTGGAACAGTCATTCAATTTTTCTTCGGTAAAGGGGATATTATTTATTGTTTTCATGAATAAATAATAGCATATTTCGAGCAAAAACTCCACAAAAACACACGATAAAAATGCCGAAAAAAGCCCATTCTATGCGGGTTTATCGGCATATCGTCTTTCCGTTTTTCATTAGACCACGATACTTGGGTGACGCTCTTTAAAGGCACTTTTTTGTTCAATAGAAAGGCCCTCTAACAGCCAACGTAATTCTTTAACGGACACTTGTTGGACCTCGTTTGCCTTCATGGGCCAACGGAAATTCCCTTTATCTAAGCGTTTCATGAAAAGCCAAAAACCAGATCCATCCCACTGGAGTATCTTGATGAGACTTTGACTACGATTGCAAAAGACAAACATGGCTCTGGAATAGGGATCTAACTTGAATTGAAGTTTCACAATAATGGCTAATCCATTAATACTTCGTCTCAAGTCAGTGACCCCACATGCCAGATGTACCTGAGAACCTATAGTAAAGTCAAGCATAGATCGTCAGAATTTCTAAAACATTACGTAGTGTATCAAGGTTGAAGCCCTCAAAAACATCAATTGATAGATTCTGAAATCGAATCACAAGCGGAGCTGATGGGTTCAGTGGTATTCTAACTTAAGTGATCGGGACAAACTCATGGTTATAGCAGCTATCCGATTCGAGGGATTCTTTGTTCAATTTATTGATCCAGTAATGCAAACTTGAAAGGGTGATCTTGTTTTGCAGACACCAGGTCTGAGCGTTCAGCCCACTATTTCGATAATCACAAATACGTTCTTGCCATAGTTCGCGTTTCAATTCTCTAGTCATAAATACCTCCAAAACTTAATTTGAAGGTATTATCTCATGCCTATGAAATGGTTTGTAGATACAGTCGGTTTGACGCTTACAGTAATATAATGAGGCCTTAGTTTTTTGTTCCGCTGAGAGCCGAGTAAGGAGGTTTAAGTAATGATATGCCTTGAATCCACTACCATGCTAAATCGAGAAGGTTGGCATTATATCCAAGGAAAAAAGGTAAGCTTTACTGCTCTCCCTAAATCTCGTGTATTTATTCGGAAAGCTAAAGTCAGTTTTTCACTCACGTTGATTAACTGTAAAGAATCTCTATTTATCATTTTATCCCTTTTATAAAGTATTATTTGCATTTTCACTATATAGTGAGTCAACATTGAAGAGAATACTTTTTTGCTTTTCATTTAGCTGAATTATTCCATACTTACCATTAATAAGCCAATTTGGGTCTTCATTAAATAGTTTTTGTATGACACCATCTGTTAATCCCAGCACCAATTCGGATTTTAAAGCTCTTATTATTAATGTGTTTGCCGGAAAATATTCTATTACCTTACTAAGGTTCGTAGTGTAATCCCAATATCTATCTTCAACTAATCGTCTGTAATGTAAGTCACCTTTAATTATTACTAAATCTGAATGTGCAAAATGATTTTTTAATCTGCTGTTAAAGTCCAAAAAGGATTCCGGTAATGTCCAAAAAGGGTCAGAATCAATTATAATTATTTTATCCTTAATGTATGAAGTCAACTTTTCTCCAATATTTTTCAGAACATCGTTACCGCTGTTAACAAAAAACTCCAATGTATACAATACATCATCGGGTATTGCATCTGAAACAAATATCGGGTAACTTTTCGAGTGAAGGAAAATATTATTGGAAATATTTACCTCTAATAAATAATAACTCAAAATCAAATCTACCGATAACTCTAGTCCTGAATTGTCTAGCAAGATATCAACTTGATTCAACTTTCTTTCAAAAAACTTAATAACACTGCTAGTATCATTTATTATAATATTTTTTTCTTTGCTATCAAGCAAATCGCTTTCGGACTGCTGAATCTGACTTAAATCAGCCCTATTACTCCATAAATTGTATGCAAGCAACTCCTTTATAGGTCTGCATTTACTGTTTAAATTATTCGCTATCGTGATTATTTCTCTTGATTTGCTGAGCAAAGCGTTTTGTTTGATAGGTTTATAAGGATCAAGTCTGTTTTTAAAATAACTTAATATTTCCAATATCCTTCTATAAAAATAAAATTCTACAAACAGAAATGGTTCTTCAACCCAACTATTTTTATGAGAAAATAATATATCATTCCATAATTGATAGTCGCCGTTTTGAATCGTTAACATTTTCAAATTATCTTTCAGTATTTCTGATTCAAAAATATCCAACTCAACTACCTGTTCTTTATTAAGAATATTATTACTTTTTATTTCCTTAATAATATGAGGGAAACGGTTGGTAATTGTAAACAAGGCAAAAGAATCCAATTTTATTGCATTAATATTATCAGGTTTTATCACAGAACCACCCTTTTCACTTAAATTTTCTTTTATCTTTTTTCAATCCTTATAATTGAGCTTTCCATACTACCCATCCATATGGTATCAAAATTACTGGTTAAATCTTCAAACAATGATCTATCATTTTCAAATTCCACTTTTAAAACATTAGAAAGTCGAGTGATTTTATTTGAAGTATAAATACCCAAGAATATGGTGTCATCACAACGTACATATGAAAAATACGGAATAGAATCATAAAATCTATACTCAAATGTACTTTCTGTTTCCCTTAATTCTTCAGAATGTTCTTTCTTCAGATCATCTGCAAACTTTATGTAA
Source organism: Ignavibacteriaceae bacterium (assembly GCA_031292435.1). Classification (GTDB taxonomy): domain Bacteria; phylum Bacteroidota; class Ignavibacteria; order Ignavibacteriales; family Ignavibacteriaceae; genus Fen-1301. Next base: position 6,519 of record JARLHD010000021.1, on the reverse strand, counting down.
TTTTGCAAGGCTCTTTGATTTTGTGATTTTAGATCATATACAGGTCTACCATTCAAATACTTAAATCTATACGGGACTAATGCGGACTCTGGATTTAATGCCAATATGCGAATATTGGCTGTTTTTGTAATCATATTATTTTTAAATGTATCTATACTTTCTGCACTTGATTCAGCAGTCATAGCTAAAATATCTATATAATTTGAAATTTTATAACACTCAGCGATTTGATTAATAACTTTTTGATCTCTTCGAATACCAATATTATTTATTGAAGAATTATTCAAATATTAGCCCTCCTTTTCATTGTTTAGGTAAGAAACTCAGAAAATGATTTAAAAAAATACATCAATTATCTACCTTCATTAGGAGATTCAATCCTAATTATACTATTTTTTACACTATCTGCCCACAAAGTATCAAAGTTGTGACTTAATACTCGAAATAACTGTTGTTCATCTTTGAATTTAATTTCTAAAACATAAGATTGTCGAGTAATTCTATCAGCAGTATAAATGCCTAAAAATATTATATCGTCACAGCGTGTATATGAAAAATACGGAATAGCATCATACAATCTATATCCAAAAAAACTTTCTGTATTTCTTATTTCTCTAGAATAATTTTCTTTAATATCATCTGAAAATTTTCTATAATCTTCAATGGATTTTTCGTTTTGGACATTTAAGTCGCTTACAGGTCTACCGTCTAAAAATTTAAATCTATATTCTGCCATTACAGAAGCTGGATTCAATGCTAATACACGTATAGTTGCTGCTGGTTTTGTTATCAAATTTTCCTTAAATATGTCTATACTTTCTACGCTTGATTCAGCAGTCATAGCAATAATTTCTATAGTATTGCATTTCGAAAACATTCAGCAATTTGATTCTTAACATTTTGATCTCTTCGGATGCCAATATTCTTAATTTTATATAAAGATTTATATATATTGCTTACGTTTTCTAACTCATAATAATTATTCATAACTTTTATATTTTCATTATTTAACTTTTCATTTTCATTCCTTAATTTAGTAATTTCAACTCGAGAACTATCTAGCTCATCAATCATAGTACCATTTACTAATCCAATTAATTTATCATTTTTACTAATGAATGAATTAATCCTCAACATTGCATTATTTAAACTAATATCATTACTATAATCAAAACGAAATTTATCATTTACTTCATTAATAAATGTTTTATTTGCTTCATTATATCTATGATATAATGTTGAAAGTTTTAGTGCCTCAGGTTCTTTTTTAATTTTTTCTGAGAAAATTGTGAAGTTTTCAAAATTATTATCAACTATACAAAAAACCAACTTTTTCTTTTCTATTGAATAAAGATATTCAAAATGTGTATAAGATATACAACAATCACCGCCCTTACATTTATTACAAGGTCGCTTTAATTGGCATGATTTTCCGTTTAGGCCATTTATTATACTTCCATAAAGATGGCTAAGTACGATAATTACGACATCGCTATTATCTAAATATTTAATAACAGCATCAATGCTATACTCATTACTAGAAGATGTAAAACCTTCCATTGCAATTGGCAGATGGCCACTTTTCCAGATATCATCTCTTATTACATTTCTCTCATGAATTAGTAAACTACCAACTGAAGAAATAAATATTTTATACACTTTATCATATGTCATAATTTTACTCCCCTCTCATTATTATTCTTAGACAAATTATAGACAGTCATAATTTACGTTATGATACTTTATACATATAAAGTGCGGCTTCCTTTTTTGTAATCAACCATTGTGGCGGTCACCTTAGGCGCATTGAAAATTATAAACGATGTCTACGGCACTCTCATGCGAGGATGCCTTAATTTTGACCCTAGTCCTATAATCAACATTAGATTACGTTATCCTAAATAACTGAAACACCCTTTTCCGGTTTTCTCCTGTTCTGATCCTGTCTTATTCTCAAGTAATGGGCAGGCGACACTTCAATGGCTCAGTAAGCCATCCTGCAGTATCCACTATCATTATGGCATAACGCTTGTGCAAAATTTGGCGAACGGCGGCTCTAAAACAAAAAATATCCCACCTTTAGCAAGGTTAACACATAACAAATCAACACCAGCACATAATAAACTCATCACCCAAAGAGGAGATGCGCTTAATGAAACGGATCAAGATTGGTATCGTACTCATTACAATGTTCGGCCTATTATTAGGAACAGCCAGTGTCGCAATTGCTAAAACCGTTTCCCCAGAACACCATGCAAAAGTGTCTCAGACATCTACTAAGAGTAAACATCATCAAGCAAAAAGCCAAGTTTCTAAGAAGGCAGTTCATAAAATGATCAAGTCTCACTAGTAAAGGGGTAAAATGATATGAAAACTGATCATATCTTCAAAAAGCTAAGTCACTGGCCAAGCATTTTAGGTAACACATTAAAAAGAATGACTAAACGACCAATGAAATAAAATATCAGGCTTAAGTAAGCTCCTACAAAATAGGGGCTTATTTGTTTGCATAAAAAATCCCTGCTGTATCTTATTCCGTTAGAAAACCTCTTTCTGGCTTATAGCCTTGTTTCATTTCCCAACCCATAAAAAATAAGCCTTTCGGCTTTAGCTAAATGTAAACTCATAGATAATCTTCATTGTTTTGGCACTGGTCTTGGTAATTGGTGAAGGCAATAATTTCCTTGCCATAAGGTTATAGGACACTGTAGCCTCAGCGTTTGGAAAAGATGCTAACATTGTTGTAGATGTATTACCGACATTATTAAAATTATTGTTTTCTGTATAGGGTAAGAAAAGTGTAGTACCGTCAGAAAATATTTTGACATCATTTAGAAAATTACTACCATTAACCAAAGTGGCTGTACCAGCGACATAATTAACTAGATATATCCCAGCAGGATAAGAATATCCAGTATAACACATCACGTAGAGATTGCCACCACGCATATACATACAATAGGTATATAAGTTCGTCGGAACTCCAGCTACATTTATCGTTATATATTTAGCATCAACTTGCGTCAAATCTGAAACTTTAAGTCTATAAAAGTAAGATGGGCTAGTAGGATATATGCAATATACATATGTGGCATCTACTGCATACGGATAACATGATGAGTTTACACTTGTAACTACTGTTCCAAGTAGTATATTTTGCTTTCTGACATATGAATTTCCATAGTAATATATAAATCCATTATTTACACACATACTGTAAGCGCCAGGAGCAAATGCAAGTGTATATGTTGCGATCTCTGCATATGATACTGGATCAATCTTATATAAAGCTGTCCCAACAGTGCCCCAAAAAAAACCATCTCCAGCACATACAAAACTGTACGTCCTAGCACATCTGCCTAAATAAGTTAATTGTTGAGATATAAGCTTTGAACCTAACATATAGCCAGCTACCTCTGGATACACGAAACCCCAACAAACACTATTTATTGTTCCATTTGCTACACTTGTGGCGAAGTCAAAAGACCAGTGAACAAGATTTTCTGTTGCAAAAGACTCAATCTGATTTATAGTACCCTGATATGCGCTTGTTCCAACATAAGGGACTTTATTCGCCCATCCTACCATATTACCCGGTATATTAGTTTCAGTAGTTGGAGATTCCGCTAAAGTAGAATCAGTTAAAACTAAATTCCTAAACATACCATCAAAAACTCCGTAACTACCTGAGTTTATTATTGGAAATCCAATCCCGTTGTTAGGGATATTTCCAGCGAACAAAATCTTTTGCACTTGCTTCATTATTAGTGTATACATTACGTTAGAAATAAAATTATCTCCCTCTTGAACATCCGTGAGTTCGCCAGTTTCAGCATCATGCAACTCAACTCGAACATGCCCTTTTACGCCAAGGGGTTCTAATGCCATATTATCATTCATTGATAGTTTCCTCCTATGTTAGCGTTACAGAAAACGCCGATTCTGTAATATTTAATAATGAAGATGCCAATTCGATAGTGTTTTCTGACACCATGCCTGTGCCAACAGTTAATGGATAATCATTAGTTGTAACTAAATTTTCAGTCACGCCTATGGTTGTAAAAGCAGTTATTGCCTCAGAATATGATTTGTATATAAAGTAGTTTGATCCACTCCCTCCACTAGTTGAGGTTAAATTTGTTGTACCGTCAGGGGCTATATATGCGAAAGGATTCCCTGTCCCATCATCTTTATAAAAATAAATATACCCATCTTCCAACACCTGAAGATATCCTGGTGATGGTTTAGCATTATTAGTACCTGGGCATAGCCTGATTGCTGCCCTATCTGGTGATACTCCTGAAGTATGATCTAGCCCTGTGTTTAGATTTCCCCCATGGGTACCAACGTTAAATATGTCTGAATTGACAACCTTTGCTGTAGCTATAATTTGGGTGGTTGAGTTGTTTATGGTTTGGGCTAGGTTAGGCTTGAAAACCCCGATTTCAACTTCCTCGATACGCCCAGTCAACTCGTTTTTCTTAATGCGAATAACCTCAACTTTGATGTTGATGTTCAACAGGGTATGTTTAATAGTTACGGTATCCCCAAGGCTGACTGTTTCCAGTATGGAGTAGTTCTTATAGTCCATAGTTCTGTTAAGTTCGATAAAATCTACTTTGTAATTTACGATAGGCAGACTGTTGGCGACAAGATATGCTTGAGCAGTCGCTCTCAGTGTAGTTACATCAGGCACATTAGAAAAAGTTACTGACTTAACTACCGGATGAGGATAACTATTAATATTGGCGCTATCAACATACACCTCAGGAAGTAGCAACCCGCCTTTACCAACAGGCAATAACCTTGTGCATAGAGAATCCATGTTCAAGGTTTATTCTATGCCAATAATATTTTTGCCATAACCAATTGTTACCCCATTATCAGCTCCTCTTCTCGTTGGTAGGCTGATGCTGAAGTTGTTACGGATTATCTCACCGCCATATATGCTAATCAACCCGCTTGATCCCATAATTGATTCAATAGGGTTCTTTTTGTCTATGGAGTAAGAGTTTAGATTGATCATAGTAGATGTAGCGGTAAACAGATGAGCATATTGGGTATTCGTTAGGATAGCATTCAATGCTGAGTTTGCATTTAAATTTACGATATTACAAGTTTGAATAAAGTTGTTCGTGAGGTCATAAAAAATATGCCTAGCAGTAACAGCAACCCCAGTTATAGAAACAACCGTATTGTAGAAACGAAATAATTGTCCGTCCATTTTGATTATGTTTCCATTAACTAAATACTGCCATTTACCCCGAGTATCAATAGGATATTCAATAGTTACTTCGTACTTATCATTCAGCATTTCCTCAATATAAGCTGTCTTGCAGTCGCTAAGGACTACAAGACCGTTTGTGCTGAAATTTGTCTCAGTAGACAGATATAAATTGATCATCACAACCACCGCCAATTGGGAGTAATTTGAACAGAGGAAACAGAACCCGTCCAACTTATAGTGTTATTACCAGGAACCAATATCGGGAAGTCACCCGTCATAAGGTTATTTTGGAGAGTAGTACCCTGATAAGCATCCTTTATAGCACTATCAATCGTGATAGAACCCGATATGCCAGTCAAGCTAATGGTAATACCGTTGATCGTCAGGGTTATATTTCCGCTACCTATTATCACAATGACAGGATCACTTTTGACTGACCCTGGATTATTTATCGTTCCTGCATTAGCGGGAAAAATAGGGGTATTCACTACAGCATACTTAAATGGCTTGCATCGAAAATTCACAAGGAACTTTCCGAACACCCTAAATTCTTGGCTAATATCAACCTGATCTGAAACGTGTGCTGTGTAATACTTATCTAGCTGGTTGCTTAATATTAAAGACCCTTCCCCACTATCAAGCCAAGTCTTTATTAAGTCTGCTTGATCGGCAACAGCAGTACCGCCATTAAAACTACACTGAATAGGAATGATTATGTCCTTGTATGTTGCATCATCGACCTTCAAACTACCACTTCGTCCAGGCACGTCAATATATTGAATATTCCTCTGGGGTTTAGGGATAATTGGACGTTTCTCAATTACGATTCCATAGTTAATAAAACTATCACTACCCATAAAATTAAAGCTATACAATTATGTCCCTCCCTTCCCAGAAGCAACTTGGCTTCGGTAAAATTCTAGTTTATAAGCTAAATCTTTTATATCCATTTCATTAGCGATGACAATCTTATCTGTGTGCAGCAAAGCTCCGTAAGAATATGAATTGCTTATTGTTGAACCAGATCCTGCAACGGCTCCTGCTACATTTGGAACCAAGCTGGCATTCACATTGAACTTCATATCATTAGAAAGATTGCTAATGGCATTTTTGACTAAACTCTTATTCCGTTCAATACCAGATGCTAATCTACTCATGAAGTCGGGCATCCATTTCTCATAATCTGCAAGAGGCCCCTGATCTGGAGTACTAAAATGAAGGAACGAGCGGATGGTACTACCGACATCGCTGATTGTACTTGTAACTGTTGACATCATGCTTTTTATACCGTT
>JARLHD010000225.1 GCA_031292435.1 Ignavibacteriaceae bacterium | reverse complement strand
CGACTCTTGACGGTCCAGTTAATTTTCAACTCAAACGAGAATGCTTTGAGGATTGTATTAGCTGGAATGAAATATGTCCTGAGTGTCGCGGAATTTACAAAAAACAGGAGATGGATAATTGGCAGATGATGAAGGATTCTTCAATGCAAAAGCAGATTGCCTTCATACCTTAATGGGTAGAGAGGCACTCAACAGAGGTTCTAATAAGAAGAAGTTAAAAAGAAAAGCATGGTATAAAGTTAAACCACCAGCTACAAATTTTATGTTAGTCGGAGTTAAACCCCAGGAATGTACCTGGATGAACTTCGGTTTGGACTTTATTTAATAGGAAAAAATATGTTCAAGTCACAAGTAAGAGTATTAGCCAAAGTAATAGCCAGGTTGAGTATATCAAAAGATATGGATATGAATCATGTCCCATTGACTCTAATCCAAGAGGAAAAGAGAAAGTTAGCAGAGCAAAAATTAACAGAAGTATTAACCATTTTAAGAGAGATTAAATAAATGTTTGATAAAGAATTTTTTCCTACACCTAAGAGTGTAATTCGTAAAATGTTATCTCCCTATTTGAAGGGGGATGAGGATAAGTATTGCAGAGATGGAAGGCATAGTCTAACTGAAATGACTATACTTGAACCATCGGCTGGTAAGGGAGATATATTAGATTTCATTACAGAGGAATACAAATACAGCAACAGAGGATTCAAAAAGATGTACTGTATAGAACAGAACACAGAATTACAATATATTCTTAAAGAGAAGAATTATAAAGTAATTGCAGACGATTTCCTGGAATACACTGGAGATTATTTATTTGATCTTATTATAATGAATCCACCTTTCAGTAATGGAGATAAACACCTATTAAAAGCCTGGGATATATTAGATGAGGGAGATATAGTATGTCTGTTGAATGAAGAAACGATCAAGAATCCATACACTGAAACACGCAAATTATTAGCCAAGATCATAGTAGATGCTAAAGGAACTGTTGAGTATCTGGGACCAGTGTTCAAACAATCCGAGAATACTACATCAGTTAATGTATGCCTTGTAAGGCTATCGAAGAACCCAGACAGGAAGAAACTTGATTTTGAATTTGTAAAGGTAACAAGTGAAGATAAGATGGACATTACTGAGAAAACTATTCAAGATCCTATTGCTACCAGAGATGTTATCGGCAACATGATTATTCAATATAATAAACTAAAGGAAGTATTTATTGAACACATGAAAGTTGAAGAAGCATTGCACTTCTATTCACAGGGATTATTAAATGGACAGTACACCAGTGTATTGAAAATAATAACCGAACTGGACAATAGTGATAAGAAAGGTAGATATAATGAGTTCTGTGATAAGATGAAAAGTAATATCTGGAACATAGTCTTAAAGAACTCAGGAATGAATCGCTATATGACTCATCAGGTAAGGGAAAACTTTCAGAAATTCTGCGAACAGCAGGGATATATGGACTTCACAAAAGAGAATGTTTATAATATTATAAAGACCTTGATGCTGAATAAGGATCAAATTCTTGAAAATGCAATTACAGAAGTATTCGACATATTCACCAAGTACCATGATGAGAACCGTTGTCATATAGAGGGATGGAAAACTAATGATAAATGGAAAGTGAACAAGAGGATCATACTTCCTTATGGTGTAAGATATGGTGAATACTGTAGCAATGATGAACTCAAACAACGTGGTTCAAAGTTCGATCTTGATTACAGAAAAGAGTCTGAGTATTCCGATATAGATAAGGTAATGTGTTATATCGAAGGCGTTAACTATGAGAGTTGCTACTCCATTAACCAGAGTCTTAATGCTCACATAAATAATCTGGGATATGTCAGGACTGG
>JARLHD010000224.1 GCA_031292435.1 Ignavibacteriaceae bacterium | reverse complement strand
GGTATTACCTTGAATTGTATTAACCGATCCAGTTGACAAGTGTGCTTTTGTTTGTTTGTATTATTTATACGGAATTATTTATTATATCGCATGTACCAATTTAAAAACCAACCAGACCAAAAATAAAAAGATTTTATTTTACTGTCAATAGTTTGAAATAATATCATTTAATTTAATATAGAATTAAATAGAATAATAATGGAGTTGATGAGAATACCTTTAGCAAGGTTGTTAAACGGGCATTGGAATAGAGGTGATCCCATAAGGGAGGGTTAAACATTGAACTTGTTAGAGATTGGGGAGATAAATTGCCGTCTCAATAATGAATACTGAGACGGCTTTTTTATGGAATGGTTATTTAGAATCTTTTAATTGTTTAAGCTTTTCTACTGCGTTTTTACTTTTGGGATTCAGTTTGAGGCATTTTTCATAATTAGCTATTGCCTCTTCCTTATTTCCTTTTACCATATAAGCTTCCCCGAGACTGTCATATACATTGGCTGATTCAGGGTAGGATTCCGCATTCAACTTCAAAACAACTATAGCCTGGTCAACTTTTCCAACCTGAAGAAGCTGGTAGCCAAAACCATTTAGCTGGGATTCTTTAAAGTTATAATCATTGGGATTATTTTTTTTAAGTTCATGATATTTATTTATAACGGCAGAGACGCTATCTGAAAGGAGCAAATCCATAAGGGCTTCATTTATGGATGGTTTAGGATCGCCAATACTCAACAGCTCTACATCAAATATGAGAGTTGAGTTAGGAGGGATAATATTACCTGCTCCTTTATCGCCATAGGCAAGATTAGAAGGAATAATGAGACGAAGTTTATCTCCAACATTCATAAGAGCAATTCCTTCATCCCAGCCGGGGATTACCTGTCCTGTTCCAAGAATAAATTCAATAGGATCCCCTCTTTCAACAGAGGAATCGAAAACTTTACCATCGGTAAGATAGCCGGTATAATGGACTTCAACATTTTTATTTAATTGCGCATGAACGCCTGTACCTTTAGAGAGGACCAGATATTTTAGCCCGCTTTTAGTAGTAATTGTATCACCAGATTGAGCAAAGATGGAAATAGAGAAAGTGAGCAGTAATGCAAATAAATACTTCATTTATAATTCCTTAATTAAAATTTACGGGATGCAAATTAGGTTATAAGAAGCAGGTTTTCAAGTACTTTCCCCTAAAAGCATGTAGAATTATCTATTTTTTATGATCGCGCCAGTATTTAGTAAATTTATCAGTGGTAACTATGCCAACGGGGCCCTGATACATACCGCCGCTAAGACCGCCGTCGAAAACGCGAACAGCAATAGTATTAGGTTTTCCGGGGATTAACAGAGAATCAGGGATATTATAAGCTCTGAATTTAGACCATTCCTGACCGACGACAACAGGAGTAGTGACCAAATCATTACCCAAGTTCTTTCCCATATCGCCGGTTGATCCTATAAACACTCCATTAAGGAAAACCTGATCGAGGTCATCAATCTTACCACCGAGGAAAATGAGGTCTTTATTTTTGAGGTCATCGGGGATCATAAAAGATTTTCTATACCAGGCGAAGCCATCATAATCCGGATGTCCCTGGGTTTCCCAATTTGCGGGAACAATTAATTTTTCCCATTCAGTATCTTTAAAACCCTTATCCTTATATACTGCTGAATCACCGAGGCTAAATTTCCACTGACCTTCAAGATTTATATCTGTCTGGAGGAATTCAATTGTTTTTACTGCGATATCACCGGAAGTGATACCTCCTTCGAGCTGATCATCGTAAACTCTAACCGAAATGACATTGTCGCCATTGAAATTTATAAATTCCTGAGGGCAGGGATACATCCTCATTGCATTATATGCGGTATAATATTTTGGGGGGAAGGAACCGGAGAAGCCCACAAGGTGACCGTTAAAATAAACCTGGTCGCAATCATCGATATAACCCATTGACAAGTAGAGGCTGTTGCCTTTAAGACTAAGCGGAATTTTGAGATGTTTTCTGTACCATGCGTAGCCATCGTAACCATTGAAGCCTTCATTTTCCCAGGGAGACGGGACTTTAATATTTTCCCAGTTATCATCATTAAAATCGGGTTTATTCCATTTCATATCGTCGCCGATAGAGAATTTCCACTGACCTTTAAGGTCTATTTCAGTTTTGAAATTATCAGATTCATTTTTATTATTTTTGATATGGCAAGCACTTAGGAAGAGAGAAGAAAGGGCCACTGATAATAATATCAGAATGCCCAATAAATATATCCGCAATGAGTTTTTGTTAGTATTATAAAATTTGCAATTCATTTGGTCAATTTATTTATTGGGCATTCTAATATCAATTATTTTCCTGACTATTTGGTTAAAGTTTATAATCATTGTTTTGGCTCAATTAGCACTGAGAGAGAATATATCGGAATTTCCATTTATATAAGCATCATATATACAGGTACACATTCTTCTAACTTCAGGATTTGAGTCCTTAACGCTCATTTCTTTAACTAAATCTATGCTTTTTTCGTCGCCTATCTTATAGAGAACCAGCGCTATAAGAATTTTAGTTTTAGGATCGGTTTCTTTTTTCATCTGTTCAGTTAAAGCAGGAACAGTTTCAGTTACACGATAGAACCCGGCGAAATAGATTGAGCTTTTCTTAAGACCGGGATTATCAGACTTTATACCAATCTTAAGATTTTCAACTGCATTTTTATTCTTCCGACTTAATTCAGAAGGATCATTCTTTGCATAAGCAAGAGTAGAAACCATTAACATTCCCCCTATCAAAACTGCCTTTGTCATGTTCATATTCCGTTTCATTTGTACCTCCATAAAGTTTTAATTAAGAAATAAACAATCATAATTTCTGTATTAAACTTAGCGGAATGAAATGTTTTGGTTGTCATTAGCAAGTAAAGAATTGTAACAAATTGTCACAGGGGTAAACCTTTCATTCAAATAGATGGTTTTAGGGATACGAATGGTATTGAAAAATGTAATCGTATGGGGCAACTGGAGGGATAAATACAATCGTATGGGGTAATTGGAACGTTGAACAGGCAATCGTACGGGTAATTAGAAATGAACCGGTAAAGAACTAAGAATATATCAGTTATGAATAGGAATCGCGCTCGAAATGCGCTCAATTCAGTACGCTATTAAAAATAAAATGGAAAATTATTTAGTATAATTTTGGATGGGGTTTATACTAATTAAATAATAAGTTTATAGCCAATACCGTGGACTGTAATAATAATATGGGGATGGTTAGAATCTAATTCTATTTTTTGTCTGAGGCGGAGCATAAAATTATCCACGGTCCTGGTAGTAGGGGTTTCGTCATAGCCCCAAATATCATTGAGAAGATCGTCCCTGCTGACGGTAGTATTTTTTCTATTCCATAACAGGTGCAGGATTTCAAATTCCTTATGGGACAATTGCACGGGGGTTCCTTCTTCAAAGGCATTGTAAGATGGGAAATTAACATCGAGGCGACCAATTCTGATCATTTCATCGAGCTTATTTCCGGAGGTAGAATCATCCCCTCTTCTTAAGATAGCTTTTATTCTTGCCAGAAGCTCCCTGAGGCTGAAAGGTTTGGTAACATAGTCATCGGCACCAAGCTCGAGACCGAGAATTTTATCAATCTCCTCGCCTTTAGCGGTCAGGAGAATTATTGGAGTATTTATTCCATTTTTTCTGACAGTTTTACAAACATCGAAGCCGGATAATTTAGGCATCATAACATCGAGAAGAACAAGATTATATTTATTATGGAGAATCTTTTCAAGTCCTGCCTGACCATCTTCGGCATAATCGACTTCATAGCCTTCAAATTCAAGATTATCTTTTAAACCCATACGCATGTTAGGTTCATCTTCGACAATTAAAATTTTAATCATAATCAGTTTTCCTAAAAATTATACGCTTGTTTTAAATTTAAGAATAAAGCTGCTTCCGCTGCCGGGGGTACTATGCAGAGTAATTTCACCGTTATGTGCATCCATTATATGTTTAACGAGAGAGAGCCCGAGTCCTGTACCTTTTGTAGTGTATACAGAACCGGAAGAGACGCGATAGAACTTGTCAAATATTTTCTTTTGGTCTTGAAGAGATATACCAATTCCATGATCCCTAATTTTTACATAGACAAGTTCGCCCATAGTTCCTGTTGACAATTCTACTTCTTTAATTTCACTGCTATATTTAACAGCGTTATCGATAATATTTATAACAGCTTCTGAAACGGCTTCCTTATCTGCATAAATAAGGGGGATGTTTTCATCCGGGTTAGAAGTAAACTTAAACCCCTTATTCTGGAGATGGAATTTATAGTTATTAAAAACCTCTTCGATAATTGTATTAAGCTGGACTTTAGAGAAACTATATTTTCTTTTGCCGGCTTCCATCTGGGAGAAATTTAATATCCTATTTACGATCCTGCTAAGTCGTGCAGTTTCGTGACTGATGATAGTATAATACTCATTCTTTTTTTCTTCAGTCCTTACCCTTCCCATTTCAAGAGTTTCGGCAAACATACTGATGAGAGCGAGAGGTGTGCGCAATTCATGAGAAACATTTGAGACGAAATCAGATTTAATTTTAGCCAGAGCAATTTCTTTTTTAATATTTCTAAATATAATCCATCCTCCGACAAACAGAATAATGATCAGAAGCAACAGAAGAACGAGGTTAGTTTCAGCCCTATCCTTGACGAGGGACTGGATGGTGCCACCTTTAAGGACTATACCAAGAGAATATTGAGGAAGGAGCCAGAGGTCCTTTTCATTCTGAATATTACTAACATTTATACTTTCGGTAGAGTAGATGTTTTCTTTGTCATTCTTACTAAATACCGAGATGATAAATTCATTCTGACCTACACTTTGAATTTTGGGGGCGAGGATTTGTTTAACGAACAAATGCGGATCAATACCAATCCCAAATATTTCTTTCCTGTTGCCTGTTTCAATAATTGAAATGACAACAGACCTATCCATTAAATCAATAGGGATAGGTTCAATCTTATTATAGCCTTCTTTTGAGTAGTTATATAACCTTTCTATTTTAATTTTATTAGAAATAAACTCATCACTTATTATTTTATCCAGATCAGTTGAGGGGTTTTGTTCATCTTTAAATATGGTATTTATACCAGTGCTATCGCCAAAGAATAAAAATTTAACGGAGGAATTCTGATGAATGAATTTACGAAGATCCTCCTGAATGGAGGTTTGGTTTTTGCTATCTCTTACAGCTCTTACCTTAGATCTCCAGCTATTGACAATATCTTCAGAGAACTGATTGACAGAGAAGAGGATTACATCGACCTGATTATTATAAATTTTTTCAATTATCCGTTCATTTGAGGTTAGAGAATTGATTTCATAGACAGCAAAAAAGAGTGCAGGGAGCAGGATTATGAAAATCAGTACTATTACAATTTTCCTGATACTTTTATCCAATTTGATCCGAATTGTTTAACATACTTTGTGGACAAATATTATGCGACAATGTTGTTTTTACAAAAAAAAATCATTTAACAATTAAAACATAAACACATCCTAATTGAAAATAAAATTGTCTTTTACTTTTATTATCTTTTAATTATATACAGAGTATAATTCCAGGAGTAAATAATATGAAAAATAAGTTGAATCTATTCGAAAAATTAAGTCCCAAATATTTTTATATCTTCATTGGATTTACATTAACTGCAGGTGCCTTCTTTATATTAAGCAGTATTTGTTTTGTACAGAATAAAGCTGAAGGAACAGAGCAGGCGGAGGGATTCCAGAAAATATTTTCCCCGCCCATTCCCGGGAAGGTCGATTTTGCCGGAGAGAATGTGCCTTTAGAAAACTTTGATGTTTACGAGAGGATTGACAGGGAATTCCTTGTAAATACCTACTGGCATTCCTTTACAATGCTTGCAATTAAAAGAGCAAACAGATGGTTCCCGGTAATTGAGCCAATACTTAAAAAGAATAACATACCGGAAGATTTCAAATACCTGGCAGTTATAGAGAGCGGATTATATAACGCAGTGTCCCCAGCGGGAGCAACGGGATTCTGGCAAATTATGGAAAATATAGGGAAGAAGTATGGTCTTGAGATAAATGATGAAGTTGATGAGAGATATGATGTTGAGAAATCGACGGAAGCGGCATGCAAATATTTTCAGGAAGCCCATGAATTGTTTAAGAATTGGACTTTGACAGCAGCTTCCTTTAATATGGGTATTAATGGAGTAGAGAGGCAATTAGAAAGGCAAAAAGCGAATAATTATTATAATCTGAATATAAGTGAGGAAACTTCCAGATATATTGCCCGTATAATAGCTTTGAAGGAAATATTAAAGGACCCAAGGAAGTACGGATATTATATTACTTCTGATCAATTATATCAACCTCTGAAGACCCACAATGTTGAGGTTACGGATAATATAAGTAACATTGCAGATTTTGGGATTAAATACGGAATAAATTATAAGACAATAAAGATATTTAACCCATGGTTAAGAGATAATTCATTAGAAAACAAAACTCATAAAATTTATAATATAAAAATACCGGATAAAGGGACAATTAGTATTATAAAGTAGTGAAATTTAGCTAAAAACGAAGAAAATAAGGTCAAACAGGAAGGGGGAATATGAGAGAAAGCACAAAAAATGACTTCCATTTGATCATAATTTTATATATTTTTGCAAGTTATATATAATATTAAATATGCGGCTATCATTTTATTCGATTCAGACTATTAGGGTTCCCGAGATTAAAATAACATTGAGGAGTTATAATTGAAAATAACCAAGCAATTCACCAACCGAGAGAGTCAATCATTAGATCAATATCTTCATGAAATTGGTAAAGTAGATTTACTTATTCCGGACCAGGAAATAGAATTAGCGAAGAAGATAAAACAAGGTGACCAAAGGGCATTAGAAACTTTGGTGAGAGCGAATCTACGATTCGTTGTAAGCGTTGCGAAGCAGTTTCAGAATCAGGGACTATCGTTAGGTGACCTTATTAATGAAGGTAACCTCGGCTTAATTAAAGCCGGAAAAAGATTTGATGAAACCCGTGGTTTCAAATTTATTTCTTATGCTGTCTGGTGGATAAGGCAGTCGATTATGCAAGCGATTGCAGAGCAGTCGAGGATGGTTCGTTTGCCATTAAACCGCGTAGGCGCATTAAACAAGATGGGGAAAGTTTACAGGGATCTTGAGCAGGAATACGAAAGACAGCCAAGTGCCCAGGAACTTGCCACAGAACTTGATATGAATGTTGACGAAGTTGCATATACCCTGCAGATAGCAGGAAGACACGTATCGATGGATGCACCATTTGGTCCGGGCAATGACGAAAATAAAAATAGCCTTCTTGACGTACTTTTTGATGAGAAGCAGCCATCACCGGATTTCACATTGATGGATGAATCATTGAAAACTGAAATTGAAAGGGCATTAGCAACTCTTAGTGAAAGAGAAGCGAAAGTAATAAAATTATATTTCGGTTTGAATAAAGAGCATTCAGCTACTTTAGAGGAAATCGGCGATAGACTTAATCTTACAAGAGAAAGAGTAAGACAAATTAAGGAAACTGCATTAAGAAGATTAAGACATGCTTCGAGAAGTAAAAATCTTAAGGCATATTTAGGATAAGCATTTTCTTATATTAAAATAAAAAGCCGTCACATTTATTGTGACGGCTTTTTTTATTTTATTATTTCTGAGTCAACTTCGATTTATACAAATCAATCTGTTGTTTTAAGCTTTGATCTGAAGGATAGTAAATTTGTAATTGGCGAAGTATGTCAATTGCTTTATCGTACTGTTTGGTCTTATCGTAAATTTCAAGAAGGATCTGATAAGGAGCAGTATTTAACTCGCCACCGGAAGGAACTTTTATTGCTTCCAGAGCATCCTTTTCAATTTCCTTTGCAAATTTTGCATATTTATCAAAAGCGCCGGCAGTATAATACATTTTGCTTATATCATAAAGGACCCGGTAATCCATTTTTCTAAAAGAACTTGGCATTAACTGATCCATTTTATCAAGGATCTCAACGCTTTTATTATCCTGGTTTTCCTGCTGATAATATACTGCGAGTCTTGCAAACGCCATTCTATAGTTCTGAAGTAATCGCTCCTGATTATCATCAAAGTAAACTGATGGATCGTTTATCCCTCTGAATTTAAACCGTGGGCTAAATTCCCGGCTATAACCGGGATCAGGATTGAGCAATTCTTTTTTCATAACCGGCTCATTTAAGAATTCCTCATTAGGTTTTTTCCTATCGGGAACGAGCTTGTAGGCAAGTCCTTCCAGTTTTAGATAATTATCAAGACCATCGAAGCAATCATTAGAACAAGTAAGAGCGAAGTAAACCGGATATTTCCAATTATTGGCTTCAACTATTTCCTTAACCATAATATCCTGAACTCTAATTGCCGTAACGGAACCATAATTAAGAGTAGGGCTCATAGTATAGGTTAATTTACCTGCACGTATTAATGAAGTATCAGTAGTGCCATATTGTTTGAAAACTTCCGGAGGAACAGGCAGATCAAAAGTTGATGTTTTGAACTGTTCCTGATTTATTGGTCTGGTTATCTCTTCATCCGGAATTCTTATTGGAACTCTATCAGCACCCCAGGGTTTTTGATGTTTTAACTGCATGATATACCAATCAGTATTTATCAAACTGAGGTTAGCAATCCTAATATCCCTTCTTACTCCTTCAACATCCTGGAGGTACCAGAGGGGGAAGGTATCATTATCGCCGTTGGTAAAGAGAATTGAATGCGGGGCACAGCTTTGGAGCAAGTTGTAAGCGAAATCCCAAGGCATCCAATTTTTTGATCTGTCATGTTCATTATAATTAGCCTGAAGCATGCGGGCAGGGATAAATAAAAAGCCCAAGCCTAATATTGCGTAGGTTACTCCCTTTTCCATCGACTGCCTGTTCAGTTTTCTGATTGCATAATCTATCAATTCCCTTATGCCTATGGCTATCCATACTGCGTATGCAAAACCGATAGAGGCAAGAAATTTATCCCTTTCCCTGGGCTGAGGTTCCTGCTGGTTCTGATAGAATGCGAACAGATAGGAACAGAATATGAACAGCAGCATAAAAGCTGTTGCCATCTTCCAATCACGACGGAAGTGGAAGAAAATTCCTATAAGACCTATGAAGAACGGAATTCCCCAGAAGGTATTATGTGAGGCTCCGTTGTCATCACCAAACTGGAGGTTGAAGGGTTTGCCTACTGCATTGCCAACAGAGTTAAGTACTTTTCCGAAATTCACACCTGAGTCCTGGTTCCAGGATTCACGACCCCCGTACTGCCAGAGGAGATATCTTGTCATCATATGATTCATCTGGTAGCGCCAGAAGAAATCGAGGTCACTTGTATAGTTTGAATATATTCCCTGCTGGTGGGGTTCCGGGGAGAACCTACGCTTAAATGAAGGAAAATCGCCATACTGATCTCTATTCAAATATGAGATAAGAGCAGTGAAGTTCTTTGGTGCATTCTCATTCATCGGGGGATCCTGATTTGCCCTGATTATTATTGTAGTATATGAGGTATATCCTATGAAAATAAGCAGAATTGACATTGCTGCTATATATACATATGTGTGCTTGTTCTTTGCTGACCAGTATATTGCAAAACTTAGTATTCCCACTATTATTGCCACAAGTAATACTGCCATAGATATACTATTGGAGGCAAGATAATCCATGAGCTGAGGGATCATCTTTACAACACCGGGATAGATTATATACTTTACCGCAACACCTATTATTATGGCTACATAGATTGAGTTACGGGTAAAAACTTTTCTCCAGAATATACCCATTATCACTACGCTTACGCCAAGAAGGGTCATGAGGAATTTGGAATCAAATGCTTTATAATCCTCAGGGCTTGGGGCGGAGGTTCCTGTTTCATTTGCCCATAGCATGAATGCGATTATAAGAAGCAGTGCTGCATGACCCAGAAATATGTAAGTGGATTTTCTGTATGCATCCTCATCATCAACAAACTTACGAACCATGATGATCATTATTATAGGGATTATCGCAAGAATTCCATACATACGAAGGGTTATCGATATTCCCATCAGATAGGCGATCATGAAAATATATTTTGTGTTATCAGGGCTATCGGCTTTTTCGTTCCAGAGCATTCCGAAGTATATGATGGCTGCAAAGACCACTGTGTTGGTGGCATAGATTTCCGTTTCTGTTCCATTAAACCAGAATGAATGGCTGAAAGAAAATGCAAGGGCTCCTATAGCTGCGGAGAGATAGGTAGTTAGAGCATCGCCAAGGTTTTTATATATTCTGCCACGGTAGTTTTCGATAAGCTTAACCATGATGAGGAAAAGCAGTAGAGAGGAGATCATGCTTGTGAAGACAGACAGGAGGTTGGTCCTTAGCCCGAGGTTGCCTGCTATGGGAAGCATAGCGAATAATCTTCCGATAAGATTAAAGAATGGTGCACCGGGAGGATGGGCTACCTGCATCCAAACGGCGGCGGCAGTACACTCGCCACAGTCCCAAAATGAAACTGATGCCTGTACCGTCATTGCAAAAACAATCCCTGTGATTATTGCTATTGATACTGCAATAATGTTCTGATATTTTTTATAATTCATCGTTCTCCTAAAATTAAAAACAGGTATATACCTGACGAAGTAATAGAATATTATAACCTTTTAAAATATTAACTTTTTGAACAGTTTACAAAACAATAGAGCATATCCGGAAGAAACATTTTAGAATTTATAATAAGGTAAGACGTTTAGAACAGAAATTTAGTAGAATAGCCGAAGCGAAAAGATAATTGGCAGAAAGGGAGCTTCTAAGAAAGAAGGGCAGGGCATCGTATTATAAAGGTGGGATGATTGTTTTACGATAATGGATCATGATATTATCATTATTACATAGGCTGAAAGCGTTTTGAAAGCGTTTTGAAAGCGTTTTGAAAGCGTTTTGAAAACGTATTTTTTGAGGAAAACTTAAGATCAACATATAAATTACTATGAGAAGATTTATAAGTGATATTGTAATCATAAAATAAAGGGGGTTATCCTCTTTTATTCCTGTTAGGGTAAGTTTTCCTTTGCGGACGGGGATAATTATTTTTAACCGGATCGACCTTTTTAGCTTCTCTTTCATACGGTGGGGGCTGTTTGAGGAGATCTTCAGGAGGGTTAATGCAAACAAGAGGTTTGCCAATTAACTCCTCAATTGCAGGAATGCTGAATGAGTCATCCTCAGTAGCAAAGCTGATAGAGATACCGGTAGCTCCGGCTCTGCCTGTCCTTCCGATCCTATGTACATAATCCTGTGGATCGCCCGGGAGGGAATAATTTATTACATGGGATATATTATCAACATGGATTCCCCTGCCGGCAACATCGGTAGCGATAAGAACCTTAACAGCATCTGATTTAAAGTTATCGAGCACTTTTATTCTTTTGCGCTGATCGACCTCACCGGAAATGATTTCGCACTCGATGCCATTCCTGAAGAGTTTTTTACCGAGATCGCGGGCTTCATCCCTCCTATTAACAAAGACGAGGACCTTACCTAATTTTTCTTTCATTAAGACATTATAGAGGAGATAATATTTTTCACGAGAGGTAACTATATAGACGATCTGTTCAATACTTTTAACGATTAATTCATCAGGTTCAATTTCAACGGAGAAGGAATCCTTTGTCCAGCTACCAGCGAGGTTTCTCACATCTGTATTGATTGTAGCGCTGAAGAAGAGAGTTTGTCTTTCTTCTTTTGGAGGGCATGCGCGGATAATTTTTTTGACATCGGGAATGAACCCCATATCGAGCATACGGTCGGCTTCATCGAGGACAAGAGTATCAACTTTATTGAGGTGGAGTTCTTTTTTATTAACAAAATCGATAATACGACCGGGGGTACCGATTAAGATATCGACATTTTTATTAACCAAATAATTACGTTGTTTGTTATAATCCATTCCGCCAAAAACGGTGAGGATATTGATATCCAAATATTTTGAAAGAAGAAGGGCATCCTGGGAAATCTGCATAGCAAGTTCTCTGGTGGGGGCGAGGACGAGAACCCTTGGAGAACCAAATCTTCTTTTTTCCGGAAGTTTATTTCTTAGGATTCTGGTTAAAGAAGTAATAAGGAAAGCAGCGGTTTTGCCAGTACCTGTCTGAGCCTGACCGATAGCATCCTTACCTTCAAGACCTTTACCGAGTATTTCCATCTGAATAGGAGTGCAATACTGGAAATTGAGATCAAAGATTGCATGCATTATTTCTTCGGGGAGATCAAAATCGTGGAATCTTTTTTTACCTTCTACGGCAGGGATTTTAAACTCATCCGGATTCCAGGGAGCAAAAATTTTAGGAGTTGGTTTTGGCTTTGATACAGTTTTTACTTCAGATGCCGGTTGTTTAGGCGGAGGAGTCTGCCTGGATGATGAAGCCTGTTTTGCGGAATCAGTTTGTTTAGGTCTTCCATACGGGGATCTTACAGGAGTATACCCTCTTGGATTAGAACCTTTGTAATTGGGATTAACGTAGGGAGCTTTTACACCAGAAGCAGATTTTACAATTTCGCTTTTCTTATCCAGCTCTTTTTTATGAGCGGAATCCTTTTTCTTCTCAATTTCCCCAGTTTCTTTTTTCTTTGTAGATGATTTCCCCTGTAGTTTCCTACCTATCAACTTTAATAATCTTAGTACCAAAAAATCCTGCCTTAATAAAAATAAATACATGGCAGGTTAATACCTGCCAATTTTATAAATACAAATATAATTAAAATGAGGGTGAGAAACAGTTTAATTGCTTTCCCCATATATTACATATTTATGGAGTAAAAGTTAGTATGCGGGCTCTTTTGCAAGTCAGATACCTTTTTCAGTTTTAACTGCTGCATCCTCAATCATAACTTTATATGTATAACCGGCGCCAAAATCCTTATTAGTTGCGACTTTACCCTCGACAACAATAATCTGTCCTATGGCGGTTTGATCTTTGCTGGTTACCATTAAATCGTAACCAGATTCAGAGCCAGTACCATCCTGAATATGGATCCAGTTTCTACCCATAATTTCCGGATTATATTTGACAACTTTACCCCGAACTTTAATAATTTGACCGTTAAGCTTTTCCATAGAGCTGTAAATTTGTTCTACAGTTTTACCATCTTTAACTTTATCAATTTTTACATCAATTTTAGGAGTGGACATTACCTGCGAATGGGCAGTTTTGGGATCAATAGGCGGAGTTGAACCAGGGTTATTCATTACATGAGGAGTTTTGGTAATGTCGTCTACAAAGAGAACGGATTCGAAAGTTCTATTAAGAGTATTGCTATGAAAATTCTTCATTTCCATACTTTTAGTAAAATATAAAATATCGCCCTTGACGGCTTCAAGCCGTTTTGCAGCAATCCAATACTTAATTCCATCTTTCTCGCTAACCTGAAAGTAGGAATAGTCGGAGGCATCTATCCTATCCTCAACTTTAACGACATGAGTTCCAGCAGGTGCATTAACTACAGGGACTTTTTCTTCCTTCTTTTCACAGGCTGAAAGAATGAACAGTAAAACAAATGCAAGAAGGAATAAAGAACTTCTCATACGAATACTCCATTTAATTAAATTATAATCAATAAATATATGAAATGGAAATTGAAACTCCGAAGCAAAAATAGCACCCAGACTTAACATCACATATTAAAGGGGATTTATTCACAGGGAGATAATGGGGACAAGTTTACGGGAATTGATTTCTTTGTTATAGAGGACCGATTCGAGGAATAGTCCGGATGGAGGAGCTGTAAATTTGGCAGGATCGGTACTTTTATTATTCAAGTAGAAGATGAGGTCTTTTTCAGACTTTTTGCCACGTCCTATTTCGACAAGGAGACCGATCATTCTTCTGACCATTTTCCAGAGGAAGTGGGATCCAGTAATACGAATGAGAATAGTGTTACCAACTTCAGCCATTTCAATATTGTTTATGAGGACCTTTGTGGATTTTTCCTCTTTATCCTCATCGGAGAAGGAGGTAAAGTCGTGCATCCCAATAAAGTTAAAGGAGGCAGAGCTCATTAAATTGAAATTAAGATTATCTTTTATCCACCAGACATAATTTTTACCAAATGCAGTTCTTCTTCTTGAGACCTGATATATATAGCTGCGGGAGACTGCGTCATGCCTAGCGTGAAAGTTACTATTTATTTTCTGAACCTCAAGAATGTTAATATCATAAGGGAGAAGATCATTAAATTTCATTTTAATTATTTCAGGAGCCAGCATAGTTTTAACTTCAAGATGAGCGACCTGGCAAATGGCATGTACCCCGCTATCGGTTCTGCCAGATCCCTGAAGTTCAAAGGAGGAGGTATTGAAAATATCGGTACCAACATTATACAAAGTTCCCTGAATCGTTTTTGCATTCTGCTGTCTTTGCCAGCCGCTGTAGCGGGTACCTTCGTATTCTATATATAATTTAAATCTTGCCATTTATTTGATATTAAGCATTCAGCTGTATTTTTTCTTCTGCATAGTCATCAGGTGTTTCACATATCCTGACCTTAAGAGATTTAATGTTAGGAGGAAGATTAGAGTTTTTAATTCTATCCAGGAAATAGGAACATATATTTTCTACAGTAGACTGGAATGATGCAACAATTTTCTTAGAGTTTATTTTAGTGAGGAAATCGATTACTTCGCGATCATCCTTATAGACAAGAAAAGCATGATCAAGTTCTTCGACAATCGGGTTGATGATTTTTTTAAGTTCATAATAGTCGAGCACCATACCATTTTTATCAACATCGCCTTCAAGTTCGACGATCATTTTATAAGAATGACCGTGAATATTTTTGCATTTACCAAAATGCTCAGGGAGGCGGTGACCCATCTCCCAGGAGAACTCCTTAGCAATTTTCATTTATACACCTCTTTCATCCGGTTTCCAAATAAATTTATGCATCTGCAACTGGAACCTTACATTTAAATTATCCTCCAATATCCAATTGACCAATTCAAGGGGAAGCAATTTACCAAATACTATAGAGAACAAGACAACATTTTTTTTATCAATGGAATATTTATCAAGAATCTGTTTGGACCAAAGGTAGTCCTCCCTGCTGCCGATAACAAATTTCACTTCATCGATACCTTTAAGATCGTTTAAATTATCATATAAATTTTTCTTAAGCATTCCGCTTGAGGGGGTTTTAAGATCCATGATAATCTTAACCCGGGGGTCGATATTTTTTACAGGAAGGCTACCGCCTGTTTCGAGGAGAACTTCAAATCCATTATCAGCAAGATGTTTCATAAGAGCGAGTGACTCTTCCTGGAACAATGGTTCCCCACCCGTAATTTCAACCAAGGAGCAATTATATTTACGAACTTCCTGCATTATATCATCAATACTGAGTTCATTACCATCATAAAAAGCATATTCTGAATCACAGTATGAACACCTTAGATTACAGAATGTGAGACGTATAAAAACGCACGGGAGTCCTGCTTTTGTACTTTCCCCTTGTATAGAATAGTAAATTTCGTTGATTTTGAGCATATTATTGAACATTTAAGAGGCAAATTTAATAAAGAAGTTGTTGACATCAAATTCTATAATAAGTATATTTAGAGTCAATTTTTAATTATATCTTATAAAGGTTTTATTTAAATGGCTAACCATAAATCGGCAAAGAAAAGAATACGTACTACTGCGAGAAGAAGGAAAGTAAATCAAATGTCAGAATCGAAGATCAAGACTTCGATTAAGAAAGTTATGTCATCGACCGATAAAACCGAAGCAGAAAAACTATACAAAGAAGCAATTGCGATCTTAGACAGAAGTTCTGTAAAAGGGAAACTCCCCAAGAATAATGCCTCCAGAAAGAAATCTTCGTTAACAAGACATTTAAATAGTTTAGCTGTATCTGCAACAAAACCAGCTTAATATAATAATATTTTTTATATAAAAAAGCTCTTAGAAATAAGAGCTTTTTTGATTTAAAGAACTACAAGTCAGTAATAGCATCGATACCCTCTGGAGGAGGAATATAAAACCGAACTGGTTTAACATCACCATTCTTGCCGACATGCTTTTCAACTTTTTTCTTAATGATAACACAATTTTCAATATAAATATTATCTTCGATAAGAGAGCCATAAATATAAGTCGTCCCCTTTATGAGAACACCAGAACCTATATGCAACGGAAAATCGTTACTACCAGTAAGGCGGACACTTGATTCTATTCGTGTACCTTTTCCTATTTCAATATTTCCTTTAATCGTATTTCCCCATAAGATCTGAACATCATCACCAATTTTCATTGTCTGTCCGGGGAAAGTAGAAATTTGAACATCTTTCCAGATAACAACATTTTTACCTAACCTTATATCACCATCGAGAAATGAATTTTGCTTAAATTCATTATTATAATTCAATTGAACACCTTTACCAATATATACACCTTTACCAATAGTAATATCGAGAGGGACATTTAATTTATCAAATTCAATTATCTGATCGATAACGGATTCATGGATAAAGAAATCATCCGGATCATCTATTTCAATTATATCTTTCAACCTATTATAATTATTCAAGCGAGCGACGGTTTCCATCTCCTTCAGAACAGACTTATTATTAAAACCCATTACTACATGCTGTTCAGCAGGACTAACAGCCATAACTGAATAATTGTTTTGATTAAACAAGGAGATCAAGTCAGTAATATAAATTTCCCCCTGAGCATTATTACTTGATATTTGATTTACAAGACTAATAAGTATTTTATAGTTAAAAGCATATACACCAGAATTAAATTCATTATTATCTATTAGTTCTTTCTGAGAGAAAGAATAGACATTGCCATTAAAATTTACTTTATAAAGCTGGTCAGCCGGGAGAGCCAATATATCTTTATATTCCAAGATTTCAATTACTCTGCCTTTATCTTTTCCAGATGATTTTCCTTGTTCATTATTTTCCTTTACCCTGATTATTCTTCCATAATGATTTTCAGACGGGATTCCTTCATAAATACCAGTAAGTACCATCATATCACTGCGGGAACTTATAAAATCTTTTCTAAACCGGGACATAGTTTCCTGATTAATCAGTCCCATATCACCGGGAAGGACATAAATATTACCATCAAAGTTCTTTTCATTTATTTTCTTGAGAGCGATCTGAAGGGCATGACCAGTACCATTCTGGAATTCCTGATAAGCGTATGCGGTAAAGTCCCGTTTACCTAGAACCCCCATTACATCGATAGCTTTAATACCGACGACGACAATAAGGCTAACATCTTTAATTCCATCATGGCAGGCATTATAGACCCTCTCGACGGTAGGTACATCCCAAATTGTGTGAAGCATTTTGGATAAATGGGACTTAATTCTTTTACCATGACCAGCGGCAAGGATTATAGCAATCTCAGATCCTTTATAATTAAGAGGGGATGATAAGTTTTCGGCAAACTCATAAACCCCGTTTTTTACCTGAATGTCCATATAAAAACTCCCATAAGATAAAATCAATAAAACTAAAAATTTCCGGTTATTAATATAAGTTAAAGGATACCTAATCTGTACAATATTTAAGGAGCAGGGCTAGCGGCATGTACATTTCCCATAATCTATGTGTTTATTATTTTGACTTTATGTACTGACGAATCATACAAAGTTAAAAGAAAAACAAATACGATTGAAAGCACTACCGATGTTATAAATCCAGCTGTAAACGCAGACAATATTAGTGCGATCAGGGAGAAGAAAATACCCGGATTGCATACATCTTTAAGTATAAATGAAATTTTCATATTGTAAATAATCAAACTGATTATGAATAAGAATATAATTAAACCAGGTATACCGGACTCGAAATAAACCTGCAAGAAATCGTTATGCCATCCCGCAACTCCCTTATCATTAAATTCATCTTTATAAGGAAAGATCTGTTGAAATGTTCTTGGTCCAAAACCCAAGAGAGGATGGACAAACATTAAATCTGCGGCACCTTTCCAAATAATATCCCTATCTGATAAAGTACCAGGATTAGTCATCCTGTTTGTTAATTCTTTTTTATTATTCTCAAAAGATAAATATGATAATAAACCCGCAATAATAATTATAGTTACAAAATTCAACAGAGTGATTCTTTTCATGAATAATGAAAGAATAACCAATAAAGATGCAATTAAGATATTTGATCGACCCAAAGATGTAATTAATCCGATAATAACTAATATAATTGAAGCAATCCGGCCATTCCCTTTTAATACATCCGGTGGTAAAAAAAGTAATACAGGCAAAACAATAAGGAGGTAAGATGAAAAAACCGTATAGCTTGAAGAAAATGATTGGGCCCTATCTACTAAATGAAAATTGAAAAGAGCAATACCTGATAATGAGCTTAAAACGCCACCAACTATAAAATATTTAATTATAGTTGTAATCTGTTCTTTTGTCATTGATTTAAAATAAAACTGAAGGGAAAGGAAGGAAGTATAAAACAAGGCTTCTTTATAGAATATCCTAATGCTCTCCCGGGGATACTGGGAAAATATAACAGTAATTATTCTAATTATACCCCAAAGGATTATTGCAAAAGTAAAACGATCAAATGCTTTTCTTTTTTCAATATTTTTTTCGATTATCCAACAAATAAAAATCAGAGCGAATAAAATCTGCATAAGGAATAATGAAATAACAAAAGTACAGGAGGATATTCCAATAAGGAGGATTATATATTTGAGATTAAACCTACTTTCCGGCATTTTAATCTCTGAACTGCATTTCATAAAATTTATTATAGAGTCCCTTCTCATTTTGAATTAATTCATCGTGGGCACCATACTGAACAATCCTACCCCTATCAAGAACGATTATCTTATTTGCGTTTCTTATTGTGCTAAGTCTATGTGCGATTACGAAAGTAGTTCTATTTATCATTAATCTTTCAATTGCTTCCTGAACAAGAATTTCCGATTCATTATCAAGAGCAGAAGTCGCTTCATCAAAAATCATGATTTCGGGATTTTTTAAAAGTGCACGTGCAATAGATAACCGCTGGCGCTGACCGCCTGATATTTTTACACCACGTTCACCTATTACGGTATCATATCCATTAGACATTTCCATAATAAAATTATGGGCATTAGCAGTTTTAGCTGCATCAATTATTTTCTCAATGGGAAATTCAGTAAGTCCATAAGCAATATTATTCTTGATCGATTCATTAAACAGAAAGGTTTCCTGGGTAACGATACCCATCAGATTCCGTAGGTCTGCTATATCTATTTCTTTAATATCAAAGTTATCAAGTAAGATTAAGCCTGACGATGGGTCATAGAAACGAGGTATTAAATCGACAAGCGTTGACTTCCCTCCACCTGAAGGACCGACGAAAGCAAGTATTTCACCTTTTTTTACTTTGAATGATATATCATCAAGAATCTGCTCATCTGAATCATCATAGTGAAAGGAGACATTACGAAATTCAATTGAATCTCTGAAATATTTTACGTTTACAGGATCATCTACATTTCTTATGGCAGGTTGTGTATCAAGAATTTCAAAAATACGGTCAGCCGCAGCACTTGATTCCTGTATTCTATTATTTACACTACTAAGTTCCTTTATGGGAGGCATTAATTGAAAAATAGCCAGAAGGAATCCAATAAATTCACTACCAGTTAAAACTTTATTCTGAAGAACAAGAATACCACCATAATAAATTATAACAACACCAACAACAACACTTAATATTTCTGTTATAGGGGATGAGGCATTCCTGATTCTAACGACTTTAATTATAAGCTTCAAAAAACCATGTGTCTGATCCATAAACTTCTTGTTCTCGTACTTTTCCATGCTAAAGGCTTTAACTATTTTTACTCCAGAAATAGTTTCCTGAAGAATACTTGTTATATCCGCCATTTTAGCTTGTATAGTTGTGCTATATCTCCGTAGTATAAATCCGATCCATGTAATAATTAACATAATAAAAGGCAGGATAACGAGAGAAAGAAGAGTTAATTTCCAACTAATACTAATAGCGATACCCAGAAAAACAAGGATATTGAGGGGCTCGCGGATTAAATTGAGGAAAGTTGCGGAAATACTTGCCTGTACAGCTGTAACATCGTTGGTTAACCGAGAAATAAGGTTCCCGACTCTTTCCTGTTTAAAATAACTCATTGGCAACTGGTGAAGGTGCTTATATGCATCATCCCTTAAATCTGTCATCGAACCGAACTCAGTATAGGCGAGGAAATATGCCTGTAAATAACCAAATATATTTTTCAGTAAAAATGAAACCAAAACAAGCAAGCAGATATTAAAAAGAGCATGCATTTTATCTCCCCGTAAAACAAAATTATTAAATGAGGTTGAAATCTCATCTTTTAATTTTATAATCCACTCCGGAAATATTGCCATATTCTTACTTACAATAGTAGGTTGTGTAACAACTTCTTTTTTTGCCGAATCCGAAAATAGGGTATCCAGCAATGGAATTGTTAAATAGATCGAAATGCCGTTGAGAAGTGCAAAGAGAACTGTGCAAACTATTGAAAGCAGGAGATGCTTCCAGTATGGTTTAACATATTCTAATATTCTTCTATAAGTTTTCATTATTTTTTTCAGGAGTTATATTTTTTGCCAAATACAAGGAAAATATATTTCATTTCAAGGCATTTTGGCAGTAAATTTGTCTGGATCAATTTTAGTAAAACAACTTCTCATTAGTAAATTTAACTATATAATTGATGCTTACAAACGGAACATAGGGTATTTTTTTCAAGACAAATGCTGACAGACAACAACAAATCAAAATCCGGAATTGATTTTTCTATAATGAGAAAGGTACTAATCATCCGTCTAGGTAAAATAGGAGATATTGTTGTAACATCTTTTGTATTTGAGACAATAAAATCTAATTATCCTCATATTGATATTTATATCCTAACTTTAAAATCTAATATGGGTGTTCTCGAATTTAATCCACGAATAAAAAAAGGATTTTATTCCGGAAATAATTTGATGCTTTTATGGAATCTTGTAAAACTTAAATTCCTGAATTTCGATCTTATTCTAGATTTTAATGATAACTCATCCACCACAAGTTCATTGATTTTACGATTCCTGAGCAGCAAGTTCAAGGCTGCATACAATTATGATATTTATAAAAATATCACAAACATTAAAATTAGGCCACTGGAAAAAACAGAATCGCATATTATAGAAAGAACAAGAAATTATTTAAATCAAATGGGGATCGCAATTAATGAAAAAAATGTAAAGCCATTTTTCTATCTGGATCCTGTTGCATTAAAAGAAATAAAGCATCAGAAATGGGACAATAAAAAAATTATTACTCTAAACCTTTCGGCAGGTGCAGAAATAAGGTATTGGGGAAAAGATAAATGGATAGAATTGATAAAACTAATATTAAAGGTACGCCCTGGTTTCGGAATTTTACTTCTTTCAACGGCTAAAGACGAACCGCTAAGAAAATATATTCAAACTAATATTATAGAAAGCATCTCCCCATCCGTAAAAAATTTAACTATACAGCAATTTGCTAGCTATATAAAAATATCGGCTGTTTTAATTACACCTGATACAAGTGCCGTGCATATAGCTTCTGCATTTGGTATTCCCACCATAGCAATGTACCCTAATTTCGAATCAAATTTCATAAGTTGGCAACCTTACAAAATCCCCTACCGTTCAATTAAAAGCAGTGCAGAATCAATTAAGGATATAGCGGTTAAAGAGGTATATTCTGCTTTCCAAAGTTTGATAAATGAAATAAGACTTTAAGAAGAATTATTTCCCCATAGATAGATCGCTTAAAGACCTACTCCTGCTATTTTAAGGAAAAGTGTAAGAATATAATTTATTATATTCATAAAATATTTCCATAGAGGGCTATAAATAAAAAACATTAAGATCAAAGAACCATATATTCCAAGTTTAAGAAGCGAGGCAGTTAATTTTGAAGGAAACAAATCGAATAAAATATGGGAGCCGTCCAAAGGAGGCAGAGGAAGTATATTAAATGCAAAAAGAAAAACATTTAGAAAAACTCCATACCAGAAAAAATTTAATATCTGGATATGATATTCTGAATTCCAACTGCCGGACAACCTAAATAGCAAAAGAAAAACCAGTGCAAGTACTAAATTTGAAAGAGGGCCAGCGAAAGAGACGATTGCATCGTCTCGAAGAGGGCTGCTAAAGTTATTCCTATTTATCTGAACCGGTTTAGCCCAACCAATTAAAGCAAACCCAGTTGCGAATGAAGCAATAGGCATAATCACTGTTCCAATTAAATCAATATGTTTAAAAGGATTAAGGGTTAGCCTACCTTGTTTTTTAGCAGTATTATCGCCAAGTATTTTTGCGGATAAAGCATGGGCAAATTCATGAAAGGTGATCGAGATAAAGAATATGGGTAAAAATGTTAAGAATGATATGAGTCTTTCGCTAACCTGGAAATTTTGCACTTTACCCTCTTGGATGATAATCTTTATGAACTTGTTTTATATAATCCCTGTCAATATGGGTATATATCTGCGTTGTAGATATATCTGCATGTCCTAGCATTTCCTGAACTGCCCTCAAATCAGCACCTCCTTCAATAAGGTGAGTAGCAAAAGAATGACGAAAAGTATGGGGATGAACTTCCTTTTTAATTTCTGCTTCTTTAAAATATCTAGCAGTTATTTTCCATATTCCCATCCTTGAAAGTTTAGTGCCTCGGTTATTGAGGAAGACATAATTTTCACTAAGTGTTCTTTTTACCAGCAAAGGTCTGCTTTCGGCCAGATATTTTATTATCCAGATAACCGCACTTCTACCAATCGGGACGAGTCTTTCCTTTAATCCTTTGCCAAACACGCGTATAATTTCTTCATTAAAAAAAAGGTTTGATACTTTAAGGTTTATAACTTCAGAAACCCTTAGACCGCATGCATACATTAGTTCCAAGACAGCTTTATCACGAAGGCCTAGTTTTTCTTTTGTGTCCGGTTTTGACAATATGGATTCCATTTCAAAGATAGTTAATACTTCCGGGATATTCTTTTTACGTTTAGGTGATTCGATCTTATCAACAGGATTTTTTGTTATATAATTTGCATGAAGGAGATATTTAAAAAATCCTTTAAGAGATGAGAGATATCTGGCTGCAGAGCTTCCAGCTAGTTCTAATTCAAATAGGAGTTCAAAGAAAGATGAGACATGGTTATAGGAAATTTTTTCAGGATCGTCTATATTAAAATCATTTTTAAGAAAGGTGGTAAAAGCTGATAGGTCACTCTTATAGGAGTCAATTGTATTATCGGATAAGTTTTTTTCAAGTTTAAGAATATTCAGATATTCCCGTAAAAAGAGGTTCATTTCTTTTTTTCAATCCCGGATATTCCCTTTTCCATTTCCTCCTGTTTTGGATATTTAATCCGCTTATGGTGCTGACCAATAAGAATACTAATAAAGGCTTCCTTAATCCTTGAGATATCATTGAAAGTTATCGGGGCTTCATCTAGTTGGCCATTTTCAATTCTATCATTAATTATATTATTTATAACATTTTCCATGTTCTCTGCATTAGGGTCATCAATTGATCTTACAGCAGATTCACAACTGTCAGCTAGCATAACAATTGCAGTTTCCTTTGAATTAGGTTTAGGACCGAGATAGCTATAATCCTGTAAATTTACATTTTCCGGGCCATAAGTTTTTTTTGCTTTATCATAGAAAAAGGATATAACAGTAGTACCATGATGCATAGGAATGAAATTTATTATCTCATCCGGGATTTTATATTCTTTTGCTAATTCAATACCTTCGATAACATGTCTTCTAATCAGATTGACACTTTCTTCGGGAGTCAGGTTTTCATGCAGATTCTGATTATTCAATTGATTCTCTACAAAATTCTGAGGAGTAATTATTTTACCTATATCATGGTAATAAGCACCAACTCTTGCAAGTAATGGATTAGCACTTATTTTTTCTGCTGCAGATTCAGCAAGTGTACCCAAAGTCATAGAATGATTAAAAGAGCCAGGAGCTTTACGGGCTAATTCTTTTAACAGAGGACGATCGAAATTTGATAATTCCAATAAAGTAAGATCAGTAGTTATATTAAATAATCTTTCAAAGAAAATAAGAAGACCATAAGTTAGGACAGGGCTTATTAGAGCATTTGAACCAGCAAAAGCAAAATCGAGTAACAGGGTTTCGGAAGATGCAAATTGTTCAAGCCCGAATGCGAATACAGCGATTACATAACCAAGAAATATAAAAAGGAAGGACCTGAATATCTGGGATCTATTTTTAATATCTCTGACTGTATATACTGATAGAGCACCAGCAAATATATTCATTGCAGCAAATGAATAATCATTCCCCCTGAGTGCTCCTATTACAAGAGAGAAAATAATAGTTGTATAGAATCCAATCCTCGAATCAAATATAATGGTCATGAGCATAGAAGAGGCCGGAATAAAAATAAGAAAATAAACCGGGACTGGAAGAGTGAGCATATTAGTTAAGAAAGCTAAAAAAGCAAGGAAGATAAGGTTGCAAGCAATTAACAAAAGTTTTCCATTATCGTAAAATATTTTTTTCCTAAAGAGGAAGATATAGATGATAAAGATCGTAAGGAGAAAGGAAATATGAAGAAATTTTCCGATTGTTTGGAGTATAGATTCTCCTAATCCTATTTTTTCGCCTTTGGCTTTTTTATAAGATTGTATTTTGAGCAGTGCTTCTTTATTTACCCTGTCATGTTTTCCAATAATTCTTTCATTTTCATTTACGATTCCAGCATATTTAGAAACATTCTCTTTAGCCTGTTGTTTTTCTTCCTGAGTTAATTTAGAATCGTAAATAATATTCGGAAAAACGAAATGATCAGTATACTCAATCAGGGCAAATTCAAACTCTCTCTTATAATTCCTTTTATGGATGTTATTATTTATGATTTTTCTTGCCTGATTCAACTTAAGAAATCCACTTGTCTTTTCAATTTTATCTATACTGCCTGTTCTAACAGCAATGCTATCCAAATTCATTTCATCCGATCGAATTGTCAGCTTTTCAATAACATAGATATCGTTTAGCATTTTTTGAACATCGGAGAAAAATTGTTTTAGATTTTCTCTATTGCCTACAATCCGACCTTTTTCAAATGTTCTTAAGCTTTTTAGTTCTTCAAATGCATTATTACTCAGGAAAGTCTGATTAATTATCGAAGTATCTGAATAGGAATTATCAAGTAATAAAAGCAAAAAGGTATCATATGATCCCAGGGAATCTGATACAATGTTAAAGATATTATCCTTTTTAATAAAGATTGGATAGACTGCATTTGAAGCTTCATTTAATTCATTTTTATAGATTATAGGATCTTTAAAGACAGGGAAACTGAATGAGGCTATAAGATCATCGTGAATCCATATTGATCCGACAGAAACATCTGATTCAATTGATTCCCCTTTGGGGAACATTAAGACAATAAGAAGGACAGTAAAAAAACCGAGAAGGATTTTAAGTTTCAGATTATCAATTATTTTAAGTTCTTCGAGGTCGGGCATTATTTTCTTTTTTTTGCATTAAGTACCATTTCCAAAAAATCTGAAATACCATCCTGATCATTACTTTTGTCAAGTATAATATCAGAATAGTTTTTTATTTCCGGTACTGCATTAGCAACAGCAACTTTCAAGGCTTTAGTTTGGAACAGACTTATATCATTATACCAGTCACCACAAACGGCAGCCTCACTGATGTTCAAGTTATAATATTTAAGAAGCCGATTGACCCCTGTTCTTTTTGAAGAACCTTTCCTACGTATCTCGAGGAAATATATACCTTCATGTCTTTGAGATCTAAATGATGCACTACTAAGACCCAACATGTAAGGAAAATCCATTTTCCCCTGAACATATTTCATCAGATTTATATTCTCACCAGCAAAGAGAATCTCTAAAGTATTATCTACACAGTCATCATAAGAATGTACCCTTTCATACCGAGCACCAAATTTATCAGTAATCTGGGGAATAATAGAATTATATTCAGTATAATATATTGCATCACCGTGGCACAATGCGACATTTATAAGAAAGTTTTCAGCATAATCAATCGCTTTGAGAACATGATTCCTTTTTAAATTAGACTCAAATATTAATTTGTTCTCAGGAAAACTTTTGATAAGGCAGCCATCCAGAGAAATAAGCGGAGAATACAGATTAAGTTCCTCAGCAAAACTAGTAATTGCGGAATGAAGACGTCCAGAGGCAAAGGAGAAATGCAAATTATATTTCTCAAGTTCTTTAATCATCTGTTTCGAACGCTCCCCTATGGTCCCAGCCCGATTAAGCAGAGTTCCATCTAAATCAAAAACAATTAATTTAATTCTCTTTAATTTATTTTCAAGTTCCATAGTATTTTTATTACTGAAGGAATTACTCCTTATTTAATTCAAGGACAGCTTCATTAACAGTTTCGCAAACGGAAAGAACTCTGTCCAATTGTGTTATTTTAATTAAAGAATAAACTTTTTCAGAAGGGGCAGCAAGCCTGATCTTTCCACCAACAGAATGGACCATCCTATTAGCGACGAGAATAGCGCTTAATCCAGAGCTGTCGCATGTTTCCACCTCACTAAGATCGACAATAAGTTTATTAGTACCCTCTTTCAGAATAAGGCTTAATTCGCCTTTAACCAATCCAGAAATATTAGTATCGAGACGTTTTTCATTCAGTTTAAAAATGGTAATATCTTTTATATTTTTTGTTTCAAAATTCATTATAAACCCTTAAAACATTTGGAGGCAATTTACTAAATTTTTATACGATTTTTCCGGGTTACTATCTATCTTATCAATCTGAATATTATAATAATTATCAGAGTTATTCTTTTTAAAACCTATTTTCAACTGAAGGTCAAGGATTGAAATGAGGTGGCTATAAAAGATATTATCCTTAATATTAAGATCAATAACGGCATGATATTTCTGTTGCATGAGCTTATCGGTTAATTTTTTTGATGCAAGATTTAACCTATTAGTGTCCCCTATATTATATTCAATAACATGGGGTCGATATTTCAGGGGGATAAGACTTACTCGAAAATCGTGAGTAAATATGAATGCATTTTTTTTAGTTTGCTCCAAGAATTTCAAGACCTGAAAACAGTGATTAAATTCCGCTTCATCTTCCGGCATAAAGACTAGAATATTAAATGATTTTCTATAAAATTGGGTAAATGATTGGTAACTGATCTTTCTTTCCTTAACAGATCTATTAACTATAAATTCTGCAATTTTTTTCTTAATAGTATTTACTATTTTATCCATTCAACATCTCAATAAATTCTTTTTCATTTATAATTTTGACTCCAAGCCCTTTAGCTTTTTCAATTTTAGAGCCTGGTTTGTCCCCTACAAGCACATAATCTGTTTTATTGCTAACAGTTGAAGTAACCTTTCCCCCCAATGAGGCAATTTTATCTCCTACTTCTTCGCGAGTAAAACCTGAAAGAGTACCTGTAAGAACAAATGTCTTATCAAACAATACCCCCCGTTTTAATATTTTTTTCTCTGCATTAAAATTCAGGCCAGCTGATTTCAATCTATCTATTATTTCAATATTACTTTTATTTGAGAAGAAATTCTTTAAGCTGGAGCTAATACTTTCCCCTATTTCATGAATTTCTAATATTTCTTCTTCTGAAGCAGAGATCAGATCATCGATAGAATTGAACGATATAGCCAGTTTCTTAGCAGCTCCAATTCCAACATACCTTATCCCCAGGGCAAAGAGGATTTTGGCAAAAGGTTGTTTTTTACTATTCTCTATTGCTTTAAGAAGGTTATCAATACTTTTTTCTCCGAGGCGTTCGATATTTATTAAATCATTCCTGTGATTTTTGAGATTATAAATTTCATCATAAGAATGAAGAAATCCTTTTTCCACAAAAAGATTTATTAGAGCTTCGCCAAGTCCCTCAATATCCATAGCGCCACGAGCAGAAAAATGTTCAAGACGACCCCTTATCTGGGCCGGGCATTCGGAATTTTCACAATACCAAGCGACTTCATCTTCTGGTTTAAACAGACCGGAATTACAAACAGGACACTTTGAAGGTGGTCTGACAGGTTTACTTTTCTTGTCCCGTTCAGCCAAGACTACCCCGACAATCTTAGGGATTACATCACCTCCCTTTTCAATGATGACTTTATCCCCTATCCGAATATCTTTCCGTTTTATTTCATCAAAGTTATGAAGAGTGGCCCGGCTAATTGTTGAGCCTGAAAGAAACACAGGTTCGAGTTCTGCGACGGGAGTGACCGTTCCAATTCTGCCAACCTGCCAACTAATATCCCTCAAAACGGAGATGGCTTGCCGGGCCTTAAACTTAAAGGCTACGGCCCACCTTGGAGATTTGGCAATATTACCAAGTATTCCCTGTTGTTTAATGGAATTTACTTTAATTACAGCCCCATCAATTTCATAAGGCAGAGATTCCCTTTTTGCTTCAAGTTTATGACAGATTTGAAGTGCTTCTTTGATATCAAAGCATAAAGTTGTTTCAGGATTAACTACAAACCCGAGGTCTTTTAATATATTGAGATTTTCAAACTGGGAGATAAGTTTATCTTCCTTGCTAATAAGAGTATAGGAGAACATGCTTAATTTTCTTTTCGCAACCACGCGAGGATCCTGCATTTTGAGAGTTCCAGCAGCAGAGTTTCTTGGATTGGCAAAAAGTTTTTCTCCAGCGATTTCTCTTTCTTTGTTCAATTTAAGAAAATCCTCAAGCTTCATAAATATTTCGCCGCGCACTTCTATATCCCTAAGTTTATATGAAGAAGATGTAAGGTTTTTAAGTTTAAGGGGAACCGATTTAATAGTTTTCAAATTCGCAGTTATTTCCTCTCCGACAGTACCGTCACCTCGTGTTGCGGCATTCAGGAGAACACCATTGACATACCGAATATTAACTGAAGCCCCATCAATTTTTAATTCAACAACGTATTCAATTTTTTCCGAATCAGGAAGGCCAGCACGAACACGTCTATCGAATTCCAAGAGTTCTTCTTCTGAATAAGTGTTGGCAAGAGAGAGCATAGGAATCGTATGCTGAACTGGACTAAAATTTTTATTAAGATCCTTTCCAACTCTTTGAGTCGGAGAATCGGGGGAAATCAAGTCAGGGTATTTAGCTTCAAGATTTTCTAGTTCCTTGATAAGCATATCATATTCCTGATCACTAATTATAGGGTCGGTTAGAACATAGTACCTGTAATCATGGTCCAGAATTTTCTGTTTCAACTCTTCAATATTCTTCTGAGCCTGATTTGACATCCTGATTACTTTTTTTGTTTAGGCGGGCTTAAGAAACTAAGTCCCTTACTGTCAACGTACACAACAGAGACTTTTGTTCTAGCATCAAAGTTCAAAGGTTTGTCATTTAATAATAGCTGCACCCTATAAGAATTTCCAATAGTTAACTGAAAATTTGAAGCAGCTGTAATAAGTTTACGGTTATGCGGATATAGTTGAAATTCTTCTTTTTTAGAACTGTCAAGTAAAGCATTGACCCAGCAAGAATCAGAAGCAACAATTACTAATCTCAGACTGTCATTTTTTACTGTTGAATTTGCTGGAGAATCCGAAGGTGTTTTTACCGGTTCATCTTCGATATACCGTTCCTTACTTTCATTGACAAGCTCATCATAAGGTTTTTCAATTATTATATCAGAACTTTTTTTAATAAAGAGGAAGTAGACGGAAAAGGTAATGACCAATATCCCCAATAAGGCAGCTGCAAGTATAACATTTCTTTTGTCCATAAATAATGTGTTAAAGAAATTGTTTGATTCAACTGAGGAAGGAGGCCTGGAAGGGGCAGATTTTGATAGAGGAATTTCCTTTTCCTTTTCGAACTTATTTTCTTTTAACTCTTTTATTTTATCGAGCAAAGTTTCCTGAGCAGGTTCGACATATTCTTTGCCCAATTTAGATGCTTCATATTTCTTAAATATTAATTTTTCTTCAAGACCAACAAATTTTATATATTCCTTTAGAAAGGCCTTCACATAAAGTTCAGGCAGGAAAGAAAAATTACCATCCTCAATATATTCAAGAAATTTAAGATCAATTCTTGTTTTAGCGGCAAGCTGCTGCAATGTAATTCCTGAGCGAATTCTTGCAGCTTTTAACTCTTCAGATAATTTATCAAACATATTATTTTATTCTTTTTAATTTAGCAGCGAAAGCTCCATCCATGAAATGAATATGGGGGAGAGTCTGAGTACAACCATTTTGATCAACAAGAGATTCAGGAAAGATCTCACGTGCATTTATTAAGATAAAATCCGGATTTGCCTGTAAAAATTTTTCAACAATACTAAAATTTTCTTCCGGTTCAATAGAACAGGTACTATAAACTACTATTCCATCTGGTTTAACCAATTTAGACGCTTTAGAAAGCAATTTGCTTTGAAGATCAGTCAATTTATGAATATCAAGCAGATCCCGTTTCCATTTGATATCCGGCTTTTTTGAGACAGTGCCAGTTCCAGAACATGGAACGTCAGCTAAAACACTATCAAAATTATTTTCATTATAATCGAGAGCATCTATAGCAATAGTTCGAATACAATTGAAATTCATGCGAGTAATATTTTTTTTCATAATATCCAGGCGACTCTCATATCGGTCGAGAGCGATAAGCTCTCCTTTATCCTGCATCATTGAAGCAATAAACATAGTTTTACCGCCAGGCGCAGCGCACAAATCGAGAACTTTTGATCCAGGCTGCGGATTAAGTAGTCGGCATGCAATTCCGGCACTTTCATCCTGGATATTAAAATAACCTTCAGCAAAATATTTCCATGCCGAGATATTAGTAAGGTTATGTAATTTAAAGAATTCAGGTAAATACTTCCCGGGAGTATATTTCAGATTAACCTCATGAAGGAGACGTTTGAATTCTTCGCTACTTACTTTGAGAGTATTGATTTTCAGGGTCAAATATGGCTTTTCATTATTTGCAGCAAGAAGATTTTCAGTAGCTTCTCGTCCAAATCTATTTAAATAACGTTTTACCATCCATGAGGGATGAGAGAAGTACGCACTTAAATAACCAGGGAGATCTTCATTAGGGTCAGGAAATCGAATCGCATTCTTACTTCTGATAATGTTTCTCAAGATAGCATTTGTAAGGTCGGCAGGTTTCTGACCCTGCAGTTTTTTAACAAACTCGACTGCTTCATTTACTGCAGCATGATCGGGGACTTTATCGAGAAAAAGGATTTGATAAAGAGCAACCCTGAGACCATTTTTCAGATTAGGTATTGCTTTTGAGAACTGACCTTTATAAAAGCCATTAAGTACCCAATCGAGTCTCCCCATCCATCTAACGACTCCATGGACAATTTCAAAAAGGAGAGCCTTATCAGGTCCGCTCAATTCAGATTCACGCATTTCCCTATCCAGCAGTTTATCCAAATAAGCGTCACTTCTTTCAACAGAATTTAGAATTTTAACAGCCAGACCTCTAACTCCCTGATACAAATCTCTAACAGTATGTTCACTAATTTCGGTCATATTTAACCGGGTAATCCTTTAATCATTCGTTCATTTTTAGTAATATCGAAAATTTTTCTGAAGAGTTCTTCATCAATTTTTTTGAATTCGACTTTTCGTCTTGAAGTAACAACCTTAGCTGTTTCCAAAGATTTATTAACGTCATAAGTTTGAAGTTCCTGGTTACCACCTCCCCATGAAAAAGAAGGAATATATTTATCAGGAAAACCCGATCCATATATATTACATGAAAATCCCACTGTTGAACCTGTATTAAACATAGTATTTATACCTGTTTTTGAATGATCTCCCATAATCAAACCTAGAAACTGAGTATTGGTTTTTATATCCTGACCATTCACATGAGATTTCACAAAACCATAATTGTTTCTAAGATCGGAGCAATTAGTATCTGCTCCTATATTGATCCAGTTACCAAGGTAAGCATGTCCCAAAAATCCATCATGCTGCTTATTTGTATAGGACATTATAATGGAATCTTCAATTTCTCCACCCACTTTACAAACATCACCAATACTTACATTTTCATAAATTTTTGAAATGCTTTTAACCAAAGTAGAGTGACCGATATAAGCCGGCCCGATGATAACTGAATTAGGGAATACAATACTATTTTTGCCGATATAAATCGGCCCATTTGAGGCATCCAGAACAACACCTGGTTTTATGACAGCGTTCCCCTCTAAATAAATACAATCCTTATTTATCAGGTGTACACCTACCAAATGATTGTGAAAAAGTTTTTGTGATAAAAAATAATTTATATCTAAAATCAATTCTGCATTATTTTCTCTAATGAGATCCCAAATAAATCCAGCAATTTTAATGTTCACTTCTTCTTTAGGTAGAGCGGGGAAAAAGGAAATTTCCAATGGTTTATTTAGGTGATGTTTAAATTTCTTTAAATTAGCTCCTGATAGCCTAGCAGCTAT
>JARLHD010000020.1 GCA_031292435.1 Ignavibacteriaceae bacterium | reverse complement strand
GGGTTCTGTGGCTCCGCGAGCAAGACTCGAACTTGCAACCCTTCGGTTAACAGCCGAATGCTCCACCATTGAGCTATCGCGGAATATTATTCAAAAAGGAATATAAACATAATAACTGCGTACTAATTTGTCAATACTCAAAAGGAAATAATTAACCTCATTTTCCCTCAATTTGTGAACTTAATCTTTAAATTCACTATTTCACTTCTACTACCCGTCCGTACAGGAGGTCCCCATGTGCCCACCCCCGATGATACATAATAATTCGTATTTCCCTTTTTCTTATACCCCTGGCTTAACTCATAAATTCTGTCCGTAATCAAATTAATCGGAAACATCTGCCCGTGATGCGTATGCCCTGATAACTGAAGATCAATTCCGTTCTCCATCGCTTCTTCAAGTTGAAATGGCGTATGATCCATAAGTATTATAGGTAGGTTTTTATCTGCACCCTCAACCAGCTCCTTCAACGACTTCCTCTTCTTCAATCCTCGCGATCTGTCCTCTCTTCCAATTACAACAAATTCATTATTTATCGTTATCGAAGTATCCCTCAAAGGAACCACCTTGAGTTCCTTCATATAGTTTACCGCAGAATCCACCCCATTAATATATTCATGGTTTCCGGTTATTCCATAAACTCCCATCAGAGATTTTATATCCCTGAATGCAAACCCGATTTCCTTCTCTCTTAAAACCGACGCCTTATCATCTACAAGATCACCCGCTACAAATACTATATCCGGATGCAGTTCATTAATTTTCTGAACTATGTCTCCTGCAAAACCATTCCCATTTATCGATGAAAGATGAATATCAGAAATAAGCACTGCATTTAATTCCTTAAGATGTGAACTCCTTGCGGGTATCTCTAAATTTAATGTGGTAATCTTTAATGTCCTTGTATTAATATACCCGCCAATAATAATAATGCACACAATTCCGGTTACTACCCCTAGCGTAATCAGTTTAACCAATGGATAATTATCAAAATGGGGTAGTATATTAAATCCCCAATTAAGAAGTCTTATAAGATCCAGCAGTACTATCGCAAGAAAAAAATAAAGCATAAAGGCAAACCAGAACGATCCTATTATCTCAATCGCTTCATAAATAATCGTCGGAAGGTATCTCTGCACAACCTTTGAAAAAATATAGGATAGCGTTGAAAACAAAAATATTATTAAAAAAATTGGACGTAAATATGCTGCCCCTTCAAGTGCCTGCCAAACCCTCAACCCGATATAATAATTAAGTAAAGAGTATAAAGATAGGAATATCACAAAAAACCACGCCATTTGGTATTGCCATATTTATTATGAAAAATTATGTGTAAACATACAAAACTATCAATAAAATTTATTGATACGGACTAATTTCATTCTAATTCTATCCAAACTCTCCCAATCCGTCTCCCTAAAACGGAGCCCCATAAGTTCACCCTAAATTTGCATTTGAATTCCTTCTTTTATTTTGTGAACTTTATTGATCATTAAAAGATTGTTATCATGAAATATTTATACTTGTTATTAATTCTCTCTATCGCAGCAGCATTTTCTTATCTATCATTCCATTCAAAATTTAATAAGGATATAAATTCGCATGACGAAGAACGGTTCTCGGATGCAATGCAGGCACTCGACTCCTGGACCGTCCAAAGAGCCTATCCAAATAAATTTATCCCCGCTAATGCATATTATGAAGCCTATGAATCCGCCTCTCTCAAATTATCCAAGTCAAACACCTTTTCCTCCCAATGGCAGGAAATGGGTCCTCAGAATATAGGCGGCAGAACAATCGCAATCGATATCAATCCCCTTAACCCGAATACTATCTACGCCGGATCAGCTAGCGGTGGGCTCTGGCGCAGCTACTCTGGAGGCGTTGGCACCAAAGCTTGGAGTTATGTACCAACAGGTTTTCCCGTTCTTAGCGTCAGTGCCATAGCTGAAAATCCAAACGATACTAACGTAATTTACATCGGCACTGGCGAAGTCTATGGCTACCAGGATGCTATCGGTGGTCTCAATATCAGAACCACTCGCGGTAGTTATGGTATCGGTCTCCTTAAATCTTCTGATAATGGCAAATCATGGGTCAAATCGATCGACTGGAGCTACAATCAGACCCGCGGCATCGAAGTAATTAAATTGGATCCCCTTAATCCCAACATTGTCTACGCCGGTACCACCGATGGTATCTATAAATCAACCGATGCCGGTGCTTCGTGGAATAATATTCACGCCGTTCTAATGACTACCGACATCCTTATCAACAACCAAAATTCCCAGCAGATACTTGCTGCATGTGGTAATCTCAATAGCCCTGGTGCCGGTATTTATAAATCAACTGACGGCGGATCTACCTGGGTTCAAATCACCAATAATATTCCTGCATTTGGAGGTAAAGTATTGCTCGCCGGTTATCCACCAAGTCCAAATGTTTGCTTCGCTAGTGTTGGCGTGGGTTCTCTGGATGCAGATGGTACATTCCTTTTAAAAAGTACCGACTTCGGTTCCACATGGACTGAGATCAACATAACTAATTATGCTACCTATCAGGGCTGGTATTCTCATTT
Organism: Ignavibacteriaceae bacterium; assembly: GCA_031292435.1. Classification (GTDB taxonomy): domain Bacteria; phylum Bacteroidota; class Ignavibacteria; order Ignavibacteriales; family Ignavibacteriaceae; genus Fen-1301. The sequence continues at coordinate 1,030 of JARLHD010000020.1, read as the reverse complement.
TGTCATCCCTCATCCTACCGACCCTTCTAAACTTCTGTGCGCAGGTATTGATGTTTATAAATCTACCGATGGCGGAATAACTCTTATTAAGAAATCTAATTGGGCTGCTTGGTATTTTGGCGTACCCCCTATAGGCGGACCCGAAGGTCCCGTTACCTATTCCCATGCAGACCATCATGCGTATGCAATAAATCCCGCAAACCCTAATATGGTCTATTTCGGGAATGATGGCGGCGTATTCAGAACTACCGATTTTGGCGAAACATTCCAGGGTTGCAATGGCGGCTATCAGTCCACTCAGTTCTATAAAAGATTTGGTATCTCTAAATCCGATACCTCCCGTATGATCGGCGGTCTTCAGGATAATGCGACTGCTGTTTGGGAAGGTACCCTCGCCTGGAGAAGGGGAATAGGCGGCGATGGCTGCTGTGCTCAGATTTCTCCGACTAAAATTGATACTATGTACGGCTCCGGTCAGTACCTCTATATAAATAGATCCGTTGATAAGGGCGTAAGCTGGACATATGCTGCACCTCCGGGAATCAACCCCGCATTCAATGCACCGTTCCTTCTCGCTCCTTCTAACCCAAAAATTATTTATGCTGGTGATGTTGTTGTTTATAAATCTACTAATGCTGGCTCTACATGGACAGCAACCAATAATGGCAATTATCTTAATGGCGATCCCGTTCTCTCTATCGCCGTCTCCTGTACTAATCCTGATTCTGTTTATGTTACCACTGCCCCTACTCTCTATCCCGCAGCCGTTTTCCTTTCCTCAAATGGTGGAAATAGTTGGACAAATATTACCAATACTCTTCCCGACCGCTACCCTGTGGATATTTCTGTCGATCCACTCAATTCATCCATCGTATACGTCGCATTCTCCGGCTTCGGAACTTCACACCTCTTTCGCTCTCTCAATAGTGGTGCCTCTTGGTCGGATATAGGACAGGGTCTCCCTGATGTCCCGACTTCCGCAGTCTGTATCGATCCCTTTAATTCCTACACTCTCTATGTCGGAAATGAT
>JARLHD010000223.1 GCA_031292435.1 Ignavibacteriaceae bacterium | reverse complement strand
CCAGATTGAATTACGCTTGATTGCGGAATATACTATTAAGCCGTTCCTCTCAAGGATTCCCGGCATTGCTGAAATCGCTATCATTGGCGGCAAGACAAAAGAATATCGCGTAATTCTCGATCCTCTTAAAATGAGCACCCTGGGCATAACTCCTCAGTCTGTTTCCTCAGTTTTGACGGAAAGCAATTTTATTAAATCAAACGGCTATATCAATGATTATAACCGTCTCTATCTCAGCATAACCAACACCGCTGTTAATAATAAAGAGGAACTTGAAAACGTTATCTTAAAAAATACTCCTCAGCGTGCCATTCAGTTAAAGGATATTGCTCGGGTTGAAATAGCAGAGAAAAAAGAGTATATAAAAATAAATGCTAATGGAAAGGATGTCCCTTTAATTGCTGTAATTAAACAGCCGAACGCAAACCTCGTTAACCTTTCTAAAGAAGTGATCTCTAAATTAAAGGATCTTGAACCTCTTCTTCCTAAAGGTGTCAAACTTGTTCCATATTATAATCAGGCTGATTTTGTAAATGATTCTGTTAGCAGTCTTAGGGATGTACTTTGGATCGGTCTCCTCCTTGCACTTATTGTCGCTTTCATTTTCCTCCGTTCCCTTAAAGCTAGTTCGGTAATTTTCGTTACTATTCCGGTAACGCTTTCTTTAACAATAATTATTCTCTTTGCGTCGGGTTATACTTTTAATATTATGACCATCGGCGCTATCGCAGCTGCTATAGGATTAATAATTGATGATGCAATTATTGTTGTTGAACAGATTCACCGTACGCATGAGGAACATCCCGACGAAAGCAGCTTCAAACTCGTTAATGAAGCCATCACCTACCTTTTCCCTGCAATGGTCGGTTCTTCGTTAAGTACTATCGTAATATTCCTCCCGTTTGTTCTTATGAGTGGTGTAGCGGGCGCATATTTCAAGGTAATGACGGATACTATGATCATTACTCTTGTTGCCTCTTTTCTCGTTACATGGATCGGCTTGCCGGTTGTATATATTCTTTTCTCTAAAGGGGTTCATAATATCAGTCAATCAAAAGAGGTTAAACAAAGAAACTGGATTTCATATTTTATTCAACGCCCTTTAATTTCAATAATATTTTCCCTTGCTATTATCGTGCTTGCATTGTTTATCCTTCCTAAATTGCCAAGCGGTTTCCTCCCCGAAATGGATGAAGGATCTATAGTTCTCGACTTTAAAAGCCCGCCCGGTACTTCTCTCGAAGAAACTGACCGTATGCTTCAGCAGGTCGATAATATTCTTAAGGAAAATCCCGATGTTCAGAAATTCTCCCGCAGACTGGGAACACAAATGGGTTTCTTCATTACTGAACCAAATAACGGCGACTATCTCATCCAGCTTAAAACTAAACGTTCCAAAACGACTATGGATGTTGCCGATGATTTAAGAAAAGATATCGAGTCTACCCTCCCTGCCCTGCAGGTAGATTTTGGACAGGTAATAGGCGATATGCTCGGCGATCTTATGAGTTCTACTCAACCCGTGGAAGTTAAGATCTTCGGTGATGACCAGGAGGTTCTTAAAAAATTGGCTCAGCAGGCAACAGATATTATCAGCAATGTTAAAGGTACCGCCGATCTGTTTAACGGTATTACTATTGCCGGACCCGAAATGGTAGTCGAACCCAATATCGCAAAGCTTGCTCAGTATAACTTGACCCCAACTGATTTCCAATTCCTTATTCAAAATAAGATCGAGGGCAATATCGCGGGAAGCATACTTGAAACAAATAAGCTAACCGATATCCGTACTATTGAGACAAACAAATATTCTGTTTCCCTTAATGATATAAATAATTCTCAGATTGCCCTTCCAAACGGACGCTTGAAACCTATAAGCGAATTTGCAAAAATAACTCTCACACCTGGCGTCTCAGAGATTGAGCGCGAAAATCTGAAACCAATGATTGCAATTACAGCCCGTCTTAATAATCGCGACCTTGGTTCAACTCTTAAAGAGATTCAGCAGAAGATCAGTTCTGAACTCGTTCTCCCCCTCGGTTATATGATTGAATATGGCGGCGCCTATGCTGAACAGCAGCAGGCTTTCAGTGAATTATTATTAATCCTTATAAGCTCCTGCTTCCTTGTTTTTGTTGTTATATTATTTTTGTTTAGAAATATTAAAGTCTCTCTGTTAATAATATTAATTGCCGTACTTGGTGTTGCTGGCAGCTTCATCGCTCTTTTTATAACCGGCACTCCTCTCAATGTCGGTAGTTATACGGGAATAATAATGATCGTCGGTATAATTGGCGAGAACTCTATTTTCACCTATCTGCAATTTAAATATGAACGTATTAAAGTCGGAAGGGATAATGCAATAGTATTTGCAATTTCTACACGGTTAAGACCAAAATTAATGACAGCCTTAGGGGCAATTTCAGCTCTGTTCCCCCTCGCTCTTGGTATTGGTACAGGTGCCCAAATGCACCAGCCTCTTGCAATTGCAATTATTGGCGGCTTAATAATTGCACTTCCTTTGCTTTTAATCGTTCTTCCATCTTTTTTAAGAATAATCGAAAAGGAATAAATATCCCATATTCTCCTCCTCACACCCTCTCCCAATATTTCCCTATATATATAGATAGAAGTTTCAGCTCGCCATCACTTCCTTATTTTTGTATATTTGAACGAGTCTCTTCATAAAACAATGAAATTGTGATGATTTATGAACAATTTGATTAAAACACTGTCCCTTTTTATTATTATTTCTCCAATTATGTTGGCTGTTGGAAAAAATATGAATAATAATGAATTTGTCCCGCAATGGGCTAAAGAAGTGGTCTGGTACCAGATCTTCCCCGAAAGATTCAGAAATGGGGATAAATCTAATGATCCCGATCTTAATTCTATTAAAGGTTCCTGGCCTCATGACGATTCTTCCCCCTGGCAGGTTCATCCGTGGACATCCGATTGGTACCAGCTTCAGGATTATGAAAAGAAAAATGGAAAGGATATTTGGTTCAATATCCAGCGCAGAAGGTATGGTGGCGACTTGCAGGGAATTATCGATAAACTCGACTATCTCAAAGATCTCGGTATTTCGGCAATTTATTTAAACCCTGTCTTTGAATCACCCTCTCTGCATAAATATGATGAAGCTACATATCATCATGTAGATCCTTTCTTCGGTCCCGATCCCCAGGGAGATAAAAAATTAATCGCTGCCGAAAATCCTGGCAAACCTAAATCCTGGGTTTGGACTTCCGCTGATAAACTCTTTCTCAAATTAATAAAAGAAGTACATAAACGTAATATGTACATTATAATTGACGGCGTTTTTAACCATATGGGAATAAATAGCTGGGCTTTTCAGGACGTTATAAAAAATCAGAATAAATCAAAATATAAGGATTGGTTCAATATCATTTCATGGGATAATCCTAAAAAGGGAACTAAGTTTGATTATAAAGGCTGGTTCGGTGTCAAAGAATTGCCCGAATTAAAACAGGATAATAACGGGACCGTCTCCGGTCCTAAAAAATATATTTTCAATATTACTAAAAGATGGATGGATCCTGATAATAACGGAAATCTTAAAGATGGAATAGATGGATGGCGCCTCGATGTTGCTTATTGTATAAGACATCCATTTTGGAAAGACTGGAGAAAATTAGTAAAATCTATAAATCCAAATGCCTATCTGACTGCCGAAGTTATCGATCCTATTAATGTAATTGAACCATATCTTCAGGGTGATGAGTTTGATGCGGTCATGAATTATAATTTTGCCTTTGCTTGTGCCGATTATTTTATAAATGAAAAAACTCAGATTAAAACTTCTTCTTTTGATACATTGCTTAAAAAACTTAGGGATGCATTCCCGGGTGGAGTCGAATATGTTCAACAGAATCTATTCGATAGCCATGATTCTAACAGGCTCGAATCTCATATAGTAAACCGTGACCATACTGCCTATCGCAATTGGGGAAATTATTTCCAGTATTCTAAGGGCAGTAACCCCGAATATAATACGCGGAAGCCAAATTCTGTAGAATTAAAAGTTCAAAAGCTCTTTGTCATCTTTCAAATGACCTATGTCGGTGCCCCGATGGTTTATTATGGCGATGAAGCCGGAATGTGGGGAGCTAATGATCCGGATTGCCGGAAACCCATGGTTTGGAACGACGTCACCTATGAAAATGAGTCTGTTCTCCCCGATCAGTCTAAAAAATTATCTCCGGATACAGTTGAATTTAATTCCGGTCTCTTCGAACATTATAAAAAATTAATCTCCATTAGGAATAATTATCATGCTCTGAGAATCGGGAATTTAAAAACTCTGCTCACTGATGATATAAATAAAATCTATTCATTTGAAAGAAATTTGGGCAATGAGAAAGTTGTCGTTGTTTTGAATAATGGAAATGACACTAAACAAATAACTCTTCCGACGATCGGCGAATTTATTGATGTGCTTAACAATAACGAAAAATTATACTCCGGTAATGGGTTGAGTATTACAATTCCCGGAAAGTGGGGAAGGATTCTGGTAAAGAAATAAAATATCTATCTGCCCGGCAATGATATCCCTCTTATTTTTCTGAATAGGGATACTGCATACGAATCTGTCATTCCTGAAACAAAATCAGTGATATTTAATAATCTCATATAAAGATCATCATGTGGTCTCCCGTTATTCTGCAGAAATTGAGTTGGGATTAATTTTAACAGGTTCTTATTTTTGAATGATTCCTTTCCTTCAGCTGCTTCATTTGCTGCATTAATAAATGCATCAAGCAGTCCTCCCAATACTTCATATCCCTCTACTTCTCTTTCGACAACACTTCTGTATGAATAAATTTTTTCTATTGATATTACTTTTATACTCTCCAACGCTTTTGCTGCAGGAATTACAGATATAAGATCATTCTCAAATTTATCAGAAAGAATATTATTTTCTTCATCAGCAAAAACATTTGCAAGCTCCTGGACAATATCACTTATGCTTTTCGCTCTTAAATATCCGATCTTGTCATTGTCATTCCTGTCTTTGTATCCTTTTAGCTTAGCCGTATATATCAGAGGCATTAAAAGTTCTTCTGTTTCTTTAAAAGATAATAGCCCTAATCTGAAACCGTCTTCAAGGTCCATTATCCTGTAACATATATCATCGGATGCTTCAACCAGATAAGTTAAAGGATGCCTGCTCCACCAGTCTAATTCCTTTATGTCTTTTTTTATTAGCCCGGTTTCATCTGCTACTTCAGTAAATTGCTCTTTCTCCGATTGGAAGAACCCGAATTTTTTATAAAGCTTACTCTTCCCATGTTTATTAATAGTTTTTGAAGGCACGATAGATTCTTTAGGATATTTTGTGAATGCACCAAGTGTAGCATGGGTTAATCTTAACCCGCCTCGTATGTTTGGGTTCTGCAGTTTGGTGATAATCCTGAACCCCTGCGCGTTTCCTTCAAATTTAACAAGATCATTCCAACACTTACTGTCCAAGTTCTTTTCAAATTGTTGCCCGTTCCCTCTTTTGAAGTATTCGGCAATTGCATCTTCCCCCGAATGTCCGAACGGGGGATTCCCTATATCATGAGCTAAGCATGCAGCAGCAATAATTTCTCCGAAATGGAAGTTGGTGTACTCTTTTTTTAATTCTTTATGATGGTCGAGTATCCTTGTCCCGATTAAATTGCCTAATGACCTTCCTACGCATGATACTTCTAAACTGTGTGTTAACCTTGTGTGGACAAAATCATTTTCAGGCAGAGGGAATACCTGCGTCTTGTCCTGTAATCTCCTGAAGGCTGAACAGAATACTATCCTGTCAAAATCTCTGTGGAACTGACTCCGCCCGTCAACGTCCTTGTAATTCTTATTTGTCTCGTCCCCTAAAATTTTATCCGATAATAATTTCTTCCATTCCAATTTATTTTACTCTTTTATGCATTATTGCAAATATAATTATTTAATTGTAAATCCATGGTTGATATTTTATCTTTCAAACAATAATTGTAAAAAAATGTGAATCCTGCACCTGAAGACATATTAAAGAAGTCTGTCCAGTATCTGAAATCAATTGGACCCAAAAGAGCAGAGTCTTTCGGTAAAATGAGAATTGTTTCTGTCAGGGATCTGCTTTTCTATTTTCCTTCTAAGCATTTGGACAGGACTACAATTCTCACTGCAATAAAAGCTTATGAACATTTAATAAACGGATATGAAGGGGAACTTACTATAATTGGAAAAGTTTATCAGGTTGAAAGAATTCGCTTCAGGCAGAAACAAATCCTGAAAGTCCAGTTCAGGGATATCTCCGGCTTCTTCGAATGTGTCTGGTTCCAGGGAATAAATTATTTTGCCGACTTGTTCCATGAAGGAGAAATATTTGCTTTGTCTGGAAAACCCGTGCTTTCTAAATACGGGAACCTGCAGTATACTCATCCTGATTTTGATAGGATAACCGAGGAAGAATCCAACAATTTAATTAATACCGGCAAGATCATTCCCTTCTATAGAATCCCTAAAGAACTCCGGCAAAAAAATATTGGTGACTTCAGTCTCAGGAAAATAATAAGCTCTGCCGTTGAAAATTATTCCGCCTTGCTTGAGGAAACGTTATCACTGGAAATTATACAAGATCAAAATTTAATTTCCCTCCCGGAAGCTGTTAGAAATTATCATTTCCCGGAAAGTCCCGAATTGCTCCATGCGGCAATACAAAGATTAAAATTTGAAGAGATATTCTATCTGGAAATCCTTGTCGCCTTGAGAAAACATAACTACAAAACCTCTCAACCGGGCAATTCTATGAAAATAGTTTCTCATCTCGTAGCTGAATTCCTAAAAACCCTACATTTCCAGTTAACAAAGTCACAGTTAAAAGTTCTTACAGAAATAAAAAAAGATATGGAGTCACCTTCACCGATGAACCGTCTCCTCCAGGGTGATGTCGGGAGCGGTAAAACTATTGTTGCTCTTATTGCAATGCTTATTGCCGTGGATAATGGATTCCAGGCAGTTCTTATGGCTCCTACTGAAATATTAGCAGACCAGCATGCAAAAAATATTTCCCGGATGATGAACAATCTATCAAAAATTTTTAGCGGGCGTGTTATTAAAGTGAGTTTGTTCATCGGTGGACAAAAAAAATCTGAAAGAATAAATAAACTTTCCGGAATTGAACTGCAGGAAGCTGACATAATCATCGGAACCCATGCATTGTTCGAACATGATGTAAAATTTAAAAAACTTGGACTCGTCATTGTGGATGAACAGCACAGGTTTGGTGTTGAGCAAAGAGCAAAACTTCTTAATAAGGGAATTGCTCCCGATGTCATCGTAATGAGCGCAACTCCTATTCCAAGGACTCTTTCCATGACATTATATGGCGATCTTGATGTCTCGACCATCTCTGAAATGCCTCTCGATCGTAAATCTATAAAAACATTTCTGAGAGGTGAATCCAAACTGCCCGATATATATAATTTCATAATTGAAAAAGTTAAAGAAGGGTATCAGTCTTTTATTGTTTATCCGCTTGTCGAAGAATCCGAAAAGCTTGAACTAAAATCCGCAATGAAATATTATAGCGATCTGAGTAAAACATTTTTGAAAGATATCAGGATCGGATTAATTCATGGAAGGATGTCCTGGCATGAAAAAGAAGAAGTTATGTCCCTCTTCCTCGCCCGGCAATTTGATGTGTTGATTTCTACCACAGTAATTGAAGTCGGGATTGATATCACTGATGCAAACATCATGTTGATAAATGATGCCCAGCGTTTCGGTTTGTCTCAGCTTCATCAGCTGAGAGGAAGAATTGGAAGGGGAACCAAACAGGCTTATTGCATTCTTGTAACAAAAGACGAATACCTTGCTAAAAATAAAATACATGATCTTGATTACCTTTCTCCCACTCAACTTGAAAAACAAAAAACAATGGTACGTCTTCATACAATGGTCCAGTATAATGATGGGTTTAAGATTTCAGAAATCGATTTAAAGCTGCGGGGACCCGGAGATATCTTCGGTACAGCCCAGAGCGGGTTTCCTGAGCTTAAGCACATCAACATCATTAATGATTCAGAAATTATTATGAGTGCGAAAAAAATTGCCTTCGAACTAATTAAAGAAGATCCTCACTTTGTAAACAATAAAAATCTCATCATTAAAAAAAATCTTCTCTCTCATTACTCAGCAAGTTTAAAATATTCAAAGATCGCCTGACAGAAAATTCTGCGGAATATTTTTTGTGCTCAGCATTTCATTAAGAAAATAAATTAAAATATATTTTTTATTTTAAAATAATTATTAATAAGTTTGAGTGTGGTTAACAAAGAAATATTTTTTGAGAAGAATAATTTTGTTCGGTGGTCAGAAATCATTGACTTCAATTTTATAATGGTTATATTTGTTTTAAACAAATCAGAAAGGAAAAAATATTTTATCTTCTTTCTTTAGTTCAAGACTGAGTGTTGCATTAACTTTTAATGTCAAGCCAGAAAGCGAAACTTTCCTCGAAAATTTATCCCCTAATCTGAAAAAAAGAATTAATCAGCAGAAAAATAGTGCCGATACTTTTGCTGAATGGGATTCTTGGGATACTATCAATGCTGTAAAGAATGCTTTAGAGACATTTAATGATATAACTCTTATTGAAGCTGACCTTTCTTCATTTGAAAAACTCAAAGAACTTAGCCCCGATATAGTTTTTAATATTGCCGAAGGGTTCTTCGGAGAAAGCAGGGAAGCCCAGATACCTGCAATGCTCGATATGCTTCAGATCCCCTATACAGGCTCTGATCCTCTTACCCTTGCTACCTGTCTTGATAAAGCCAGAACAAAAGAAATATTATTCTACCATAATATTCCTACTGCCCCCTTCCTCATAGCAAATGAAATAAATCAGGTTAATAATATAAATCTTACTTTTCCGTTGTTTGTTAAGCCGGTTTGGGAAGGATCAAGTAAAGGTATATTCACTTCCTGTTTCGTACGTAACATTAAAGAATTAAAAGTGCAGGTTGATAGAATAGTAACTGAATACTCCCAGCCTGCATTGATTGAAGAATTTTTATCAGGTAGGGAATTTACTATAGCTATTCTCGGAAATGGGGATGATGCTGAAGTACTTCCAATTGTCGAAATAAATTATAATGATTTTCCTGAAGGCTTTATCCCGGTTTACTCGTATGAAGCTAAATGGATTCTTGATACAAAAGAAAATCCACTCGATGTATTTTCATGTCCAGCTAAATTAAGTCATGACATTGAAACAAAGATAAAACAAGTTGCGTTAAATGCATATAAGACTTTAAGATGTCGCGATTGGAGTAGGATTGATGTAAGAATGAATGCAGATAATGTTCCAAATATAATTGAGATAAATCCGCTGCCGGGTATTCTTCCCGATCCGAAGGAGAATTCCTGTTATCCAAAAGCAGCAAGAACAGCTGGCATCTCTTATGACGAAATGCTTAATAGGGTTCTTTTCGCTGCCGCAAGGAGGCATAATCTTATATGAAAACAATGGCTAAAGTTTTAATCTGTTATAATTCCCCGGTAAGCTTATTTACTAATTATAATGGCAAACCAACAGTTGATGATTCTGTCCCTAATGATCTCTCTGAAAGCGGCTTCTCCAGGGAAATTAATAAGATCAAAAAATATTTGCAGGAAAATTTTACTGAAGTCTCTTCCTTTGCCATAAATAATAATTTGGATCGAACAATAAATAAAATTGTCTCATATTCCCCGGATGTAATTTTCAACTTTGTAGAGTCTATCGATGGTATTGCATCATATGAGTATTGTCTTGCCGGTCTGTTTGAAATGCTTGGGTTTGATTTTACCGGAAACCTTCCCGCAAGTCTGGGTAATTGTCTCAATAAAGCCAAAGCTAAAACTATTTTACGCTCGTTCGGTATAAATACACCTGAATCAACAATAATAAGATTCAATCAGTCTGAAAAATTCGATTCTGGAAATTTTCATCTCAATTTTCCTGTTATTCTGAAATTGTTGAATGAAGATGCAAGTATAGGAATTTCCGAATTATCGGTTGTAAAGGATTTTGGCTCTTTAAATAATCACATCCAGTTTCTGCATTCCACATTTAAACAGGATGTGCTAGTTGAAGAATATATAGATGGAAGAGAATTGAATATCGCCGTCCTCGGAAATGGAACCCTTCCTGTTTCTGAAATAAAGTTTGATGGTCTTCCCAAGGGATTACCTAAAATTGTCACTTACGACGGCAAATGGATCGCAGATAGCGTTTATTATGAAAATACAAAACCCAGCTGCCCGGCTAGGTTAGAATCGGATCTCCAGTGCTCAATTGAAAAAACTGCTCTCCTTGCTTTTAATGCAATGGAATGCAGGGACTATGCACGCGTTGATATACGTCTTAATAAAAAAAATATACCATTTGTTATTGAAGTAAATCCTAATCCCGATATCTCCATGGATTCAGGTTTTGCTCGGGCGGCAGCTGCAGCAGATATTAGTTACTCCAATTTGCTTTTTACAATTGCCGGATTTGCTCTGGCAAGAAAAGATTATGATACGAAAATTAAAGCCGGGTGACCCCGAGGCGCTTAACCGGATGTTGAAAAGAATAAAAAACTTTTCAGATCAGGAAGTTGATATTGCGATGGAGCTTATCAATATAGCTTCTTTTAATCCTGAGCAGACCGATTATAATATTTTCGTATATGAGTATGAAGGTAAAGTTGTTGGTTATCATTGTATTGGCAGAAGACCTCTGACCGATGGTACATATGATTTGTACTGGATTGCCGCTGATCCGGAAGCCGGCATTAAAGGAATTGGAAAAAGCCTGCTGGAACATGCAGAAAATTTTGTTTTGCAAAATGATGGAAGATGGATTCTTGCCGAAACATCTTCCAAAGAGAGTTACTCAAATACAAGGAATTTTTATTTGAGAAACAATTATTCGATTGTCGCCCACATAAATGATTTCTATTCATTAGGAGACAATCTAATAATGTTCGGAAAGTATTTCGCAATAAAAAAACAAAACTGAGGAAAAGTCATGGAACTGTGGCAGCAAATGGTAAGAGACAGCGTTCATTCTGTCGATCAGATAGTGGAAAGATTTGGAATAGAACGAAAGACAGCTGAAGATCTCGACGAATTCTTCCAAGCCAGGATAAATCCATATTATCTTAGTCTTATCCGCTATCCCGGCGACCCCATCTGGCTTCAATGCGTCCCTGATAAAAAAGAATTAGAAGATATTGGCGCTGAAGAAGATCCTTTGATGGAAGATGCAATGAGCCCTGTTCCAAATATCACCCATCGCTATCCAGATAGAGCCCTCTTTCTTGTTACCAGTCAGTGCGGTCTATATTGCAGGTTCTGTACCCGTAAAAGGAAAGTGGGTGATTATGATAAAATATCTATGAAGGGACTTGAAAGTGCATTCAGATATCTTGAACAGCATACTGAAATAAGAGATGTTATTCTTTCCGGCGGTGATCCTCTTATGCTTACCGATATCATGCTTGAAAAAATCCTTCAGAGAATAAGAGCTATCCCTCATATCGAAATTATCAGGATCGGATCAAAAATGCCCTGTGTACTCCCGCATAGGATTACTGAGCATCTCTGCGATATGATTAAAAAATATCACCCGGTTTATCTGAATACACATTTTAATCATCCATGGGAAATAACACCTGAAAGTTCAAAAGCATGTCAGATGCTTGCCGATGCCGGAATTCCGGTAGGTAATCAGATGGTCTTAATGAAAAATGTCAATGATGACCCGGCTACAGTAAAAGAACTAATGCAGAAACTTCTGAAGATAAGAGTTCGTCCATATTATATGTATATGGCTGATGAAACTAAAGGGGCAAATCATTTCAGGACATCCATAGAAACAGGAATTGAGATAATTGAAAATCTAAGAGGTCATACAAGCGGTCTCGCCATTCCTCATTTTGTGATTGATGCTCCTGGCGGCGGCGGTAAAATCCCACTTCTTCCTAATTATGTCCTTCATAAAGATGAAGATAAAATTGTGCTTAGAAACTTTAAAAATAAGATTTATTCATATAAGAATTACCACGATAGGAATAATCCCGAGAAGGTAAATCTGAAACCTGATGATGGGAAAAATGGGAAGCAGAAGATCAAAGCTATTAAAGCAACTAAGGTTAAGCTGCCTAGGATGATAAAAATTAAAGACTAAGAATTAATTATTCATCCTTATATAATTAGTTTTCTCCAGAATTTATTATTGGATTCAAATCTTTTAATTTAGGTACCCCAATGATTCCAATGTTCCGGCTACATTAACTAATTTATGGATGATTTCGGCTTATTCCTCTTCCTGAGTATTGGATATATGTTTCCTTAAGTCAATTCCCCAATGCAGCTTTGTTCGTAAAGTTCCGAAATAACTGGATAAGGATGTATGGACTAATTTAAATGGTCGTTCACTTTTTTTAATTTTAATCTCAAGGGGAGGTGAGAAAGCGAATACTCTCTGTCCGTCACAATTAACCTGTACTTCCTTATACAAAGAATTAGCTCTAATGGTTATTTCCTTGCTGCTTGGCAATACTAATGGTCTTATGCTTAGACTGTGAGGACTAATCGGACTTAATGTAATTACTTCAGCATCGGGGCTTACTATCGGACCGCCGACTGAAATTGAATATCCGGTTGATCCAGTTGGAGTTGCTGCAATTAATCCATCAGCTGCAAATGTGGCAACATATTCATTATCAACCAGGATTGTAATATCAATCATTTTGGGCCATGCGCCTTTATCAACCACAAGATCATTAATTGAATAAAATTGTTCTACTTTATGCCCAGTACATTTCCCTGTTATGATCATCCTTTCATCAATAGAATAATTTCCCTTTTTTATTTCCTTAACAAAATTATCCATCTGGTTGATATTACCTTCCGCCAGGAACCCTAAATTGCCGAAATTTAAACCAAGTACAGGTTTATTATAGAATTGAGCTGTATATGCAGTCGCCAGCATAGTTCCGTCTCCCCCGATTGAAATAATCATATCACTTCTCTGGCATAATTTATTATCGGGCAGAAATTTATTCGCTGGTACCTTAAAATTTAATAAGTGCTTTTGAGAAATAAGGGAATCGCTCAAATAAAAATCGATCACGTTGTCTTTCAGTTTCCCGATTAACGAAGAGATAATCTCATACACATTTTCCTTATTTACATTGGCTATTATTCCTAACTTCATAATTTGTTATTCCTTGTTAGCTCCCAAAATTTACTATATTTTGTGAAAACATATGCTGAAGAGAATACAGCAAGTATTAATCCCTGTATCCCGTCTAAAAATCCCATCTTAATAATATACATCTTAATAAAGATTGTAATTGGTCTTATAATCAGATCACTAATGTGGAATAATCTACCTCTTTCTTTCAGATCATTTGCTGCCAATGTAGTATAATTATTAAATTTTATAAGATAATGAGAGACTGAAGGGTCAGTATAATGCTCTAAATCATTTTTTAATTGTCCGGTTTCTCCATTGATATTAAGTTCTTCGTGCACATTCAGTGAATTAAAAGAAGCTTTATTTTTTTTGAATAACCGGGTTACTCTTCCCGGATACCATCCGCTGTACTTGATCCATCTTCCGAGAAAGTAAGCTTTTCGGGGCATCGAGAATGCAGAGAATGATAGTTCGGATTTTTTTAACCTGTTGATTTCTTCTTTTAATGCGCCTGTTATTGCTTCATCTGCATCTATCCATAATATCCATTCATTGGATGTTAATGAAAGAGCTTCCTTTTTTGTCTCGGAATACCCCTTCCATTTCACAATAGAAACTTTTACAATCGGATAACCAGCGGCAATACCATAGGTTTTATCATTCGAGTGTTCATCTATAAGTAATACAATTTCATCAATGCAGCCAATCTGGCTTTCTATACACCTCCGTATATTTGGCTCTTCATTTTTTGCAATAATAATAGATGAAATTTTAATCATATAAGACCGGTTAGTTTATTACTGGTTAAAAATAATAAGTCTATATTTATTTTTTAAGTTTCAAGTGATCCTCAAATGTTCTGGAGTTCATGTTCATATTTACAATAGGATATAATAACTTAGTTATTTTTTTTAAAGCTCTTAAGTATAATAATGAAAATTTATGTATTGTAAATAAATGGAGACTCCCTAAATTGTAGTAATTTAGTCCATATTTTTCGGCAATAAATGACAGCGTATAAGGTGTATAAAAGGAAATATGCTGACCATGGTCAAAACCATAGTACCAGAAATTATCCGGTTCAGGAACCGGCATAGGAAGAACTTCCGTTGAGAAAAAAATGTTATCGCTGTACGTTAACATTTTTTCTATTTCAGAAAGAGGGTTTTCCAAATGTTCAAACACCTCAAATGCTGTTAATACTTCTGCTTTTTCCTTCGAATCCATAGTATATTCAAATCCTCTGGATAGAAGATTTGAACAATAGGGATCGTACCAGTAGAAATTAAACCCGACATCTCGCATTAAACGAGTAAACATACCATATCCGCCTGCATAATCAAGAAACTTCCTCTTTTTGTCAAATAAAAAATAGATTAATACAGTAAGAATTCTATGAAAACTTATATTCCTGTATACCAGCCCAGTATCAGTTAAGTTAATTGGATTATTATACGCTTCTTTAAGCCAATCAGAATTTCCTGCAAACAGGAACTTGCAATTCGGACAAATAAAGAATTCCCCGGAATATTTATTCATTATCTTAACTGAAAACTGATGATTAGCTGTATGTCCGCATATCTTACAAATCAAGTCTTATTTTCCCCAATTATTTCAGTTAAACATTTTCTAAGCTCTTTGGTATAATTTGTTTGGCTGTGTTTTTTTGAGATTACATCCAAGCATTTCAAACTCATAGTCTTAATTTCATTTTCCTGCAACAGAAGTACCCTATTAATTATTGCAAGTATACTTTCATTATTAATCTTCTCAAATACAAATCCAAAATCATCAGTATCAATTGAGGCTTCTCTTGATAAAAGGGGAAGAAGTCCTCCATTTCCGCACACATTCAAAACGGAGGCTCCACCACCTTCCGAGCATGAAGGTAATACAACAAAGGCACATTTTTTAAGTAGTTCTTTAAATATTTCCGAATTCATTGAGACAAAGCCATGATAATGAATATTCTGCTTTCTAAATAATTCGGTGTAATATGTTTGTATAAACTCCGGCTCTCCTTCCAATGGACCGCAAATATGAAGGTGAATATTCTCTCTTTTTGAAAATACATCCAGCAAAAGGTCAAGTCCTTTATGAATTAACCCGGAGCTTCCGAACCATAAGAAATGATCTTTAGCTTTATTAAAATCTTTATCCACTATAATCTTATTAGGGTTGGTAACATTAAAAAACGAAGCAGGGATATTATATGTCCTGCCCTGGAAATTAGGAGAATATGTTTTTGTTACCTCATCATTACCCAGAAGTATCATGGCATCTACTAATGTTGTCTGAATGCTCCAGGATTTTTCAACAATTCTTCCTGAACCGGGGAGCCAGACTCCTTTTTTTTCAAAAACCTCCTTTACCCTGTTTAGCGTATTTACATTTTGTGTATGTACGTGCATTCCGGTTCCATAATAAACTGTAATTATCTTTTTATTCCTTTTATAAAAACTATTTATTAATGGCTCTCCAAATCCGATAATCAGATCATATTTTGAATAATCAATTCTTCCACTATAATCATAATCAGTAATATCAACATTGAATCCTGCTTCATTTAATGCCTTTCCTATCTCCATGGATTCAAATGTATTAGTATGGCGGAGGTTTATCTCATTGATGAAAGGATCTGTAATATATGAAACAAGAGCATTATGTTTATAAGATGTCCTGAAATAATTAATAATAGGAGGTCTGAATATTATTTTACCTGCTGATTTGATTTCCTTCCGGAACGCATAAATGATGTTTTGCAGATTGATAGTCATGCTACGGCAGTAATGTGTTTTAATTTTTGGTTATATAACAATTTAATTAAAATGATTGCAGCGCCAATAAAAATAAAAGAATAAGAGTTCTCAATATAAAAACCGGCAGTAATAAGGAGTGTCGGAAGATAAAATATGAATCCGCTCTTCAGATCTTTTTTTTCTATTATATTATAATGGACAAACAAAAGCATTAAAGGTATAGAAACTAAAGAAGAGATCAGTTTTCCATATGCCAATCCGTTTACCGCAGCAAACTGATAAAAAATTATCATCATTATAAGAGTTAAAGCGACGCTGATCAACATGAAAATTGCTGAAATCCTGATGAGGTTTGCCCCCAGCAAAAAAAAGTAAGGAACAATTGAGATCAAATTTACAAAGGCAAGGTAAAGGAAAAGTTTTATTAAAAGTATAGAATGGGAATATGTTTCTGCTCCTAACCAGGTTAGAAATATCTGCCGTTGAAATAATAATAGTACTCCTATAATAAATGTGCCTCCAATTATAACAAGAAACTGCAGTTTATAATATAAAGGCAGAAGGTTTTCCTGCCGTTCGGTTTTCCCCGATACTTTAGGGAAAACCCAGCTTATAGTGGCCGTAATTACCTGGTGAATCTGCCCTCCTATTGTTGAAGCGAGGGCATAGTAAGCCAGAAACTTTGGACCTGCAAAAGTAATTACTACGAAACGGTCTGCATGTCCGGCAATTATGCCTAAGACGGATTGTGTCCATGACCAGGAACTAAAGCTGAAGATTTCCTTTATTGTTCCTTTGTCAAAGCGGATTAAAAATGAAATATAAGAGATACTGAACTTTACAAACAGATATTCAAGAAAAACTACTGCAACAGTAGTCCCTGCACTTATAAGGAAAACATATATTAATGAATAACCCAAATAGACAACAATGAATTGTCCGATAAGAAGAAGGAATTTGGATATAATAGACATAATTGATGACACGTCATATCTCTCAAATCCTTTGAATATTGAAAGGGCAAGCTGTTCCATCTGCTTCATACCGAATACTACAGACCCAAGAAGTACAGATCCTGATGCAAGAGTCATATAAGCGGCTGAAATATTAAGAAAATTTACATTTCTGATCAGGAAAAATAAAATTGTTCCAAGAAGTATTATTGTTCCTGTAATTACAACATTAAGAGAAAAAGTAGAAGCTACAATCCTCTTTATGTTTTGTTTATCGCTAAGTGCATTATATTTTGAAATAAATTTAATTGCTGCATCTCCGGCACCAATATTAACTATACCTAAAGAGACGATTATAGAATTGACTATCATCCATATACCGTATTCAGCAGGTCCAAGTTTTTTTATAAAGAATGGAGTGACCAGAAGCATTAAGATTGGAAGGACAAGTACATCCGCTGTATTCCACATCGAATTCTTGAACTCTCTTCTTTTCAGGATCCCTAAATTGAATTTCATTAATGCTGTCTTATTTATTGAGAAAGATAATATTTATATCACTAACCTAAATAGTCAATTAATTGAAAATTAAGAAGATTTGTTCATTAATAAGCCTTTCAGTTTTGCAATATTTCTTTTAGCTGTTTTACGCAAATAAATTTCTGATTTCTGAATAGCTGAATAAAGGGAAAAATAAACATTATTGATCGGCATGCATTTATAATTATCTTCCAGTATAAAATCGTTAATTGTAATTTTATCGTTCTCCCATTTTTCCCAGCCCTTTTGGGCTGTAGATTTAGAATTATTAAGAACAATATTTAGATTTTCAAAATTGATCTGATGATCATCTGAATCAAAAAGATAGCCATTATATTCATGTTTTATATATTCGTTCATAGTCCCATTATTATATGCGACAACCACCATCCCTATCGCTATAGCTTCTAAAAAACTAATCCCTATCCCCTCAATCTTCCTTGGAGCAAAATAAATGTTGGATTTTTTCAACAGTTCCAGATATTTTCCCCGGGAATCTAATTTGACATCCCGAATTATTTGTAATTTATAATTTTGTATATCCTCCTGTGAAAGGACCTCTTCTTTAAAATATGGATCGGGAGCAGACCGGTAGACAAAACTGTCTACATTTTGAGGATCTATCAATCCTTTTATATCGGATAACCTTAAACTACCTCTGTACCAGAAGAAATAGTGCTTACCCGATTTCGGGATATTCTCACTAAAAGCAGGCTGCAGATAGTATTTTAATGGCAGAGACTGAATATTATATTGCAGGCATTTTTTGTGAAGGTATTCTGAAAAAGATATAATTTTTATTGGTAATGAAGATAAGCAGTACCAAAACTTATCTGACAAGGGATCACCATCAAACATTGGGACCCATATTATCTTCGCCGTGATCTGCTTTAATTTGGAAAAGGGGAGTAATGTTTGAAAAAAGAACACATAATCATATTTATTTATTTCCTGTACCGGTAAAGATTCTCCGCCCCTCCAATAGTCATCCCAAAAAATATTAACGCTGAATATTTTCTCGAGTATCTCTTTTAGGAAATTAGTCGACAATGTTTTTTTATGATAGGAATGATCTACCCAAAGCAATTTCAATTTATTACCTTCAATTATTGTCATCAGGATTCCCGCCACTTAATATTACGCCAGACCGATACAATATTTCGCAAACCTAATTTGGTCAACAGTGATTTAATTCTGGTTCTGCCGATCCGGATAAAGTAATATATTCCTGAATTTAAATTCCACAGATTATTTCTTAAAAGGGAGTACTTAATTTCCTTTAATGCTTTCCCTTCGTTTTTCCAGGAAGCACCTCCGGCTTTCATTTTTACGAGCGGATAATTTATATATGCTGAAATCTCCTCAATATTCCGGTATTCCTTCTGCAATCTAAAGAAAAAATCAATGTCCATTGCGTAGTGCATATCGGTATTATACAGACCGGTTTTTTTATACACTTCTTTATTTACAAACATACCGGGATGATTGAAGCCAACCCCTAAAATCCTGTCTCTTAACGGAAACCTTATATTTGAACCGAAAACATTATCTTCGAAATAAATATTTCCATGCGCTATAAGTTTTCCAGGCTGTATTAATGCAGAGTTTATTTTTGAGAGAATAGATTCATCATAAAAAACATCATCACTATTCAATATTCCGATTATTTCTCCTAAGGAATTTGATATCCCTTTATTAAAGGCATCCGAAATTCCGCTGTCTTTTTCTGAAATGATTTTAACTCTATTTTCCAAACCAGCATTTTTATATGTATTTCTAATTAATTCTAAAGTATTATCAATGCTAAGGTTATCTATAATTATATGCTCAAATTTCCCATAACTCTGTGTAATAACTGATCTTACAGTTTTTTCTATTGAGCTGCCGGAGTTAAATGTCGGGGTTATAATTGAAATAAACATTAAGTTTTCAGGCAAATACTAATTTTGTTATTTTGCATTGCGATTATTAACATTTGAATAATTAACAATCTTATATAAAAGATATTTGTTAAAATAGGAATTTCTTTTCAAAGTTTATCGATTATGCCTAAAATTGCGATTGATGCCAGGATGATAAATCATTCAGGTATCGGTACTTACATGCAAAACCTAATAAATGCACTTCTTGGTGAGTATCAAGTAATTCTTTTAGGCAACCCCTCAGAACTTAATAAACATTTCAAATCAGATGCAATTGAAATAATAGATTTCCAGACATCCATATATTCTATATTAGAACAATTAAAATATCCTATTATAATACCGGATTGCGATCTCTATTTAGAAACTCACTATAATGTTCCCATCTTTCCAATTAAGACTAAAAAAAGAATAGTAATTATCTATGATATGAACCATTTGGCTTTTTACGAAAAGCTGTCATTAGCACAAAAAATCTACACCCGGTTTATGATGAATAAGGCGGTAAAAATGTCTGATACAATAATTACAATTTCTGAATTTTCTAAATCGGAAATCATAAAATATCTCAAAGTTGATCCTCTTAAGATAAAAGTGGTTCACTTTGGAATCGATCCTGATATTATCAAAACAGAATTAAAAAAAGATGTTTCGTTATCCCTGAAAATGCCGGATAAATATCTTCTATATGTAGGTAATGTAAAACCTCATAAAAACCTTATTAATTTATTAAGAGCATTTGAAATTCTTCTTAAATCCGGAAGTGATTATAAACTGGTAGTTGTTGGCAAAAAAGAAGGGTTTATAACAGGGGATAAAGCGGTATTTGAGTTAGTAGAACTCAATAAATTATTAAATCAGAATGTTATTTTTACGGGTCATATTAAAAATGCTGAACTCTACAATTATTATCGAAAGGCTTCTGTTTTTGTCTTTCCCTCACTTTATGAAGGATTCGGTATTCCTCCTCTTGAGGCCATGATATGCGGCTGTCCGGTTATTGCTTCTGATTTGGCTTCTATTCCGGAAATATGCGGCGATGCGGTATTATATATTAAAGCTTTGGATCCTGCCGATATTGCAGACAAAATAAATCAGATTTTCAATGATATAGAACTTAGGGGAGAACTTATCCGAATGGGATATTTACAGGTCAACAAATTTCCTTTAAGCAAATTTTCCCATAATTTGAAAGAAGTAATTAATGAAGTTATTAATAGAGGGTAAATGTTGAAAACTGCTATCGTGCATGAATGGCTGGTTAATTATGCCGGTTCGGAAAGATGTGTAGAGTCGTTTACAAATATCTGGAAAGATGCGCCGGTCTTTACCCTTGTCGATTTTCTGAATGAAGCAGAAAGAAAGATTATATTAAAAGGCAGAAGAGCCCTTCCATCATTCATTCAGAAACTACCTTTTGCCAAAACCCAGCATAGAAAATATCTGCCGTTATTTCCCTTTGCAATTGAACAATTTGATCTCAATGCATATGATCTGGTTTTATCCAGCTCGCATGCAGTCGCAAAAGGTGTACTTACAAATTCAAATCAGTTACATATTTGTTATTGCTATACACCCATGAGGTATGCCTGGGATTTATATCATGTTTACTTAAAAGAAGCCGGACTTCTTTCGGGAATATCCGGTCTTACAGCTAAAATGATACTGCACAGATTAAGAGCCTGGGATATTATATCCTCTAACAGGGTTGATCATTTTATAGCAATTTCTAACCACATCTCTAAAAGAATCAAAAAAACATATAACAGGGAATCAGTTGTTATTTATCCACCAGTGGATGTTCATCTTTTTGAATGCAGTTCAGATAAGGAGGAATTTTATCTTACAGCATCCAGGATGGTATCTTATAAAAGAATAGATATCATTGTTGATGCCTTTACTTCCATGCCCGATAAGAAGCTGGTTGTAATCGGGGATGGCTCGGAAATGAAAAAGATTAAGGCTAAAGCCGGTAAA
The DNA here is from genome assembly GCA_031292435.1 of Ignavibacteriaceae bacterium. Classification (GTDB taxonomy): domain Bacteria; phylum Bacteroidota; class Ignavibacteria; order Ignavibacteriales; family Ignavibacteriaceae; genus Fen-1301. Next base: position 383 of record JARLHD010000223.1, on the reverse strand, counting down.
AATGTTGAAATCCTCGGATATCAGGAATTTGCTGTTTTAAAATCTTATATGCAGAAAGCAAAAGCATTCATCTTTGCTGCTGAAGAAGATTTTGGAATAATCGTAGTTGAAGCCATGGCTTGTGGTACACCTGTTATTGCCTTAAATATAGGGGGAGCTTCAGAAACAGTAAACGATCATAAAGTCGGAGTATTATTTAGTCATCAAACTCCAGAATCAGTCAAGGAAGCAGTTTTGAAATTCGAAGCCGTTCAGGATAAGTTTGATCCCGCTTATATCCGTAATCATTCACTGAAGTTCGGCAGAGATATTTTCGAAGATAAAATAAAACAATTCATCAAATTAAAATCTGATGAATTCTTTTCTGAAAAAAAATAGATATG
>JARLHD010000222.1 GCA_031292435.1 Ignavibacteriaceae bacterium | reverse complement strand
TATTTAGATTATCATTATGAGAATATCACCTAATATTAATCCAAAATTTTACGAAACAAGATTATTAAAGCCAGCGACATATTTTCACAACAATTGCTTAATATCCGATTTAGTGAAGAATTCTTATAAATTAATTAATCGTCTCTTTTAGACACATTAGAAATGAATGCTCCACTTATTTAAATTAGTAAGAAAAGTCGATGTAAAATATTGAGATTATTAAACATTTTAATAATTTTTACTAAAAATTTCTTCCATAAAATAATTGATTTTTAGATATGCTTTTATTGCATAGAATAAGACTTTAGCATAAAATCATATATTATTTTAGACAAATTATATGTTTATATTATTTTAATCTTTTTGCAGGAACACCCGCAACCGTTGAATTGGGGAGAACATTTTTAGTAACAACCGATCCTGCTCCAACTATAGCGTTTTCCCCAATAACTACACCGCATAGAATAGTGGCAGATGATCCAACAGAAGCACCCTTCTTAACTAATGTTTTTGTAACAACCCAATCCTCTTCAGATTGCATTTCTCCTGTTTCGTTTGTTGCCCTGGGATATTTATCATTAATAAAGGTCACATTATGTCCAATAAAAACATTATCTTCAATTTCAACACCTTCACATATAAAAGTATGAGATGAGATTTTACAATTTTTACCGACAAATGAATTCTTTTGAATTTCAACAAATGTGCCTATTTTAGTATTATCATCAATTGAGCAACCATAGAGATTAACAAAATCGTAAATCTTGACATTCTTCCCGAGTTTAACATTATTAATATTTTTGTTTTCCATAATTAAAATCCAACTGCTTTTTCAAATTCAGAAGAATTAACACTGGTATCCTGATTTTTTCTAGTTTCAATCTTCTGAAATTCTCTAATAGAATTTTCCTCAGATTTATTTAGCTTAATAAGTTCCACATAAGCTCCTTTATTTTTGATCGATTTATCTGTAGCCTCTAAAATCCTGACAACTTCCAGTCCTTCCCTGGCACCAGTTAAAGGTTGTCTATCTTCTTTAATTGCCGATATAAATTCTGTAACACATGCAGCTAAAGCTTCGTTTTGTTCAATTTTAGGTGAATGCATATTTCCAATTCTGTATTGGGCCAGCGCTGAATGAATATCCTCCAATGAATTCATTTCCACACGGCTGTCATAAACTTTAATTTTTTCAGAATTTTCCATATCATCATATACCAGCATTCTTTTCTTTCCAGCTACAATAATCCTTCTAATCTTGACAGGAGATGTCCAGTTTACATGGAAATGTGCAAAACAGTTTGATTTTTCAAAATGAAGGGTAAGTTGAGCAAGATTTTCCTGATCGTAATAATTTGAAATCCCACATGCAGTAACAGCTTCAATTTTATTATTCGGAAGAATATAGCTCATAATTGAAAGATCGTGCGGAGCAAGGTCCCAAACCACATTACAATCATGTTGAAACAACCCTAAGTTAATTCTAACAGAATCAAAATATATTATTTCTCCAAGATCTCCATTCTCAACCAGTTCTTTTATTTTTTTAACTGCTCCAGTATAAATAAAAGTATGATCAACGAAAATTTTCAAATTATTTTTATCAGCGATTTCCATTAACTCCTGAGCTTGTTGACAACTTGCAGTGAATGGTTTTTCAACCCATATATGCTTCCCCGCTTCAAGTGCTTGTCTTGCAAACCAATAGTGGGTTCTGACTGGTGTGGCAATTGCTACTGCATCGATATCTCTTTTGAGAAGTGTTTGATAATCATCTAAAACTTCAATTTCAGTAAATCTGTTCTTAGCGTAATTTAATCTATCCGTTCTTTTATCACAACCGATAACCTGCTTTATTTCATTATTTGACAATAAATTTCTAATAATATTAGGACCCCAGTAGCCCAATCCAACCACGCCTATTTTCATTATATAGCTCCTATTTAATTTCCCTACAGTTAATATATGAGAGTTTTATTGATTTTTGCTTACTTGATTGTACTTATTCGCCTCCTTTAGCGAAGAAAATTACTGGAATAGTTTTTAAGATTAAAATTATATCATATAGTGGAGACATATTTTTTATATAAAACAAATCCAGAATAATTGAATCGATGAAGGAAACTGAACTTCGTCCACTTACCTGCCAAACACCTGTACATCCCGGAAGCACTTTAACTCTTCTTTTCTGCCAATCCGCATAATTCGCATATTCATATGGAAGACAAGGGCGCGGACCGACAATACTCATATTACCCTTTATTACATTGAAAAGTTGTGGTAATTCATCTAATGAAGTTTTTCGAATAAATTTACCTACCCGTGTAACTCTTGCTGCATCTATTATTTTACGAGATTCATTATTTTTCATAAAATCAATCATCATGTTTTCTCTTTTTTTATCTTCTCCATACTCGAAATACATTGACCGGAATTTATAAAAATCAAACAATCTTCCATTTAAACCGACCCTTTTTTGTTTATAGAATATTGGACCTTTTGATGTAAGTTTTATAGAGATCATTATTATTAGGAATACAGGTGTCAGTAAAAAAATACCAACAATAGATAATAAAACATCCACAATTCTTTTAATTTTCAGATATAACATTCTGTTAAGATTAGGTGTGATATCAATTACAGGAACATTATAGTACATTTCTATTTGAACTTTTTGCGGAATTATTTTAAAAAAATCTGACGATAATTTTATATTAATTTCATATTTACAGCACATATCAATTATGTACATCAAATCTAAATAATTTTTATTATCGACGGATATCAAAATTTCATCAATGATTTCTTCTTTAATTATCTCATCCAGATTATTCTGATTGATCGAATCATCATTAATTAAACCTTTTAATTTTAATCCTAATTTATTTTCAGTTAAAATATTTAAGGCGATTTTTTTACCAGCATTTCCGTTACCAACTATAAGCAGATTTTTCCCCGGTTTTTTATTGGAAGACTTCACAATATGATCTTTCAGAAAAGAGTATAGGTGAGAAGTTTCAGTCCGAATAATATCTGTTTCGTATAATTTATTCGATTTATTAAGTAAAATATAAACTAATAAAAAGACAGTCAAAAGTAATGATAACAAGATTAGTAATGGAAATGATGCTTGATTTTGTTTAAAAACATAAAATAAATTTACTATAAAAGTAAAAGAGAGGACAATAATCAAATAGTTAAAAGCAATATTGTAATATTTGTATTTTGGTATTCTTAACATCAGATTATTATTATTTTTTATCCTGCGAATACTTAATCTGTTACTCATATACTTAATTTATCCCAGCAATTTTGCTGAAATCGGGAATTAAAAATTGTCTGCTTTCGTATATTAGTTTACCTAAAAGATAATCATTTTCATAGCCTGTTGAGAATTTCATCTTATTTTTAAATCCCTTACTCATGGAAAAAATTTCCTTTACACGTTCAACAAAAAAACCAAATACTTTGTCCTGTATTTCAACAAGTATAATCCTGTTGTCTTTCGATCTTTCTTTATGTTTTACTCCGAAAAAGTGATGAATATCAATTATAGGTATAATTAAATCGTTTATTTGAATCTTAGGTTCTGAATTTGCAAATAAACCTGGTTGATTTAATTCATTTGGATTGATAATCGCAGACACGTTTTTTATATCTGTACAAAATTCCATCTCTGAAATTTCAAATACGACAAGTCCTGTAAGGCTTTCGCTAATTTGGTAGTGATCTATCATAATTTTTTATTTTTTTAATAAATTTTTCAATAAAGATGCCATAAGATAAAAAGTTAGAAAATAGCAGATATTATAAGTTTTTATTAGAAATTGCAGAAAAGAAAGTTCAATTATTGAATTAGAAATCCAAATTTTATTCGCAAGGAGATGAATTTAAATATTACTTTATTTTTTTTCAATAAGCCCATATGCTTCGATTTTATTGTATAATGTGGTCTTCGCGATACCTAATATTTTTGATGCAACTTGTTTATCCCAATTTACCTCTTCAAGAACAAGCATTATATGAGTTTTTTCAATGTCAGCCAAGCTTAAATTTGCCTTATTTACAGTCTCATTTTGAACAAATTCGTCATGTTTAAGAAGTATATACTCTTTTTCCATAACATCCCCTTTTGCTAAAACGACAGCTTGTAGTAAAGTATTTTCAAGTTCTCTCACATTTCCAACCCAATCATGTGTTTGGAGAATTTCCATAACTTCATAAGGAATTTTCCAGACATTTTTATGTAATTCTTTATTTATTTTTTTCAGAAAATGGACTACTAGTTTAGGTATATCTTCTTTCCTTTCCCTTAGTGGAGGAATTTCAATTGTAAATACTTTAAGTCTGTAAAAAAGATCTTCCCTGAATTTTCCCATTTTAACTAATTCAGAAAGATTTTTGTTGCTAGCAGAAACGACCCTAGCTTTCATTGGTATTGAAATTTCTCCCCCCACTCTTTCAAATTCTCTTTCCTGCAGCACCCGCAATAATTTTACTTGTAAATTTGGAGAAATTTCTGATATTTCATCAAGGAATATGGTACCTTCCTCGGCTAATTCAAATTTTCCTTTTTTATCCCTAATTGCACCTGTAAAAGCACCTTTTACATGTCCGAATAACTCACTTTCCAATAATGATTCAGACAACGCTGTACAATTTACTGCTATAAAAGGCTGATCCTGAGTAATTCCAGTATAATGAATAATTTTTGTAATTAATTCCTTACCGGTACCGCTTTCACCCTGAACAAGGACACTCACTTTAGTCGAAGAAATTTTCCCGATTTTCTTATAAATTTCCTTCATTGCTTTAGTTGAACCTACCAAACTGTTTTCAAGCTGATAATCAGAAGAGTCTTCAGAAATGGCAATAACAAGCCGTTCGCTAAGTTTTTTACTTTCCAGGGCACGTTTGGTGATAGCTTTAATTCTCTCCAACTCCAATTTTTCAACGTAATCATAAGCGCCAAGCTGCATGGCCTTAATTGTAGAGTCCATATCCTCAAAAGCAGTAAGCATTATCACCTGGATTTTCACATCGATCTCTTTAATTCTTTTCAGTACCTGCAGACCATTTAAATTAGGCATTTTATAATCAGTTATGACGAGATCCGGATGTTCTTTTTCAATAATATCCAATCCCACTTTGCCGCTATTAGCTCTTAAAATCCTACATCCCATATCAGTAAGGAAGATTTCAAGTGTTTCTCCAAACGACTCGTCATCATCAATTATTAAAATGCTTTCCATTCTATATTCATTTGTTATTGGTAAATAAAATTTTAAATATTGTCTCACCAGGCGTTGAACTAATAAGGTTCAATTCGCAATTGTGCTGTTTAATAATATTTCTTGCAATTGATAATCCTAATCCAGTACCAGAAGATTTTGTTGTGAAAAAGGGGTCAAATATTTTTTCTTTTTCGGAAATGCCACTACCATTATCCTTAATGAATACTGAGAACGAATCTTTTTCGTTAAACTCAGAATAAATTTCGATCACTCCTCCATCAGGCATAGATTCTATTGAATTTTCAATCAAATGGAGAAATACTGTTTGAAGATTTCTATAGTCCCCATTAAAACGTAAATTAGTTAAATAATTAAATATTAATATGTTTTGTTTTTTAAGTACCGGCTTCATTAATTCTTTAATATTATCCACCAATTTTTCGAGATCAACCGGAAGGAAGACAAGGTTTAGTTCGCGAGAATATAATAATACATTCTTCAATAATACTTCAAGTCTCTTTATTTCCTTTTGAACAATCTGAAATGATCTTTGATTATTTTCGGACATTGATAAATTATTAAAAAGCATATCTATATTCATTTTAATTGAAGCAAGGGGGGATTTAATTTCATGAGTTAACATTGCTGCCTGTTTGCCAATGGCAGCAAATTTTTCTGCATTTCTTAATTCCTCTTCGTTTCTTTTCATTTCAGTAATATTATGATAAATGCCTAATAAAAGTGATTCTCCTTTCTCAAAATCAATAAAGGAATATGCTTCAAGCAAAATAATGGTATCAGTTTTCCAATATTTAGAGGATGTTTGGACATGTGAACTGATATTTCGTTGAATAAACTTTTCCTTAAATTCTTTTAAAAAGGCATCGGGGTTTTCACAGTCCTCCTCTGAAAAAATAACAGTAAATGGTTTCCCCAATAAATCTTCTTCATTCAATCCTATTAGCGAACAATAAGCTTTATTAACTGCTACAATTATGCCCTCACAATTTGTGAGTCTCATACCATCATTAGAATTCTCCCAAATTGACCGGAATCTCAACTCAGAATTCTTTATCTCTTCCTCTGCTTTTTTTCGTTCAGTAATATCTCTCATTATTCCAACAATACTATCGGGTCTTCCAATATAGTCCAGAATAAGAGAAGCGCTAATCTCAACAGGTACTTGTTCTTTGTTTTTACGAACGACCGTATATTCCCGATTTTTCAAAATACCAGATTCGATAATTGTCCTGGTATCTCTGAAAATTCTTTTCTTGTCCCGGATAGTAAAAAAAGAAAATATGTTTTGAAGCTGAATTTCTTCAATGCTTTCATATCCCAAAGTTAAAGCGACATGCTTATTACCCATCAAAATTTTTCCATTTAAATCCAATAAAATAATTGCATCCGGTGAGGTTTCGATAAGCGTACGGTACATCTCTTCATTTTTACGTAATCTAATTTCAGTATTCTTTTGTTCGGTAATATCATGAGGTATGATTGTAAAACCTTTCAGAGAATCATTACTGTTTTTGATTGGAGTTATTTGAAAAAGTACTGGTACTAAAGTTCCATCTTTTTTAATATTTATTGTTTCAAAGTTTTCAATAATCTCACCATTTATTAAACGATGGATTATTTTTTTAAATTCATTCTTGCGATCTTGTGAAAATATAATTGAAACTGATTCCCCAATTACTTCATTGGCAGAATAATTATAAATTTTTTCCGCTCCTAAATTCCAATCATTTATTTTCCCAAACAAATCTATAGTAAAAATTGCATCGCGGGAAAGTCGAGTAGCAGGCTTATTAAGATTACTTACTGCAAATGATGAGTCTGACACTTTAACATCATTGAAGATGGTCAAAAGCAAAGTGTCAGAAGTATTACTAAATAACTTTTCAACATTTATAAAGGTATTTATACCCTCAAGAGGAAAAGATTTTCCATTAGAGGTTACAATAAACCTTTCAAAATAATAGTCAATATCCGGTTTTAATAAATTTCTCTTAAATAGGACAAGTAATTCCTCCAGATCTTCATTACTGTTCCTATTATATATTGATTTGAATAATTTCCCTATAATTTCTTTTTCATCTATTTCGAATAATAAGCAAAAGGCTTTATTGACCCCAATTACGATCCCATTTTTATCTATAAACCTAATTCCATACTTATAATTATTTACAGTCTCTGTTAAAAAACTGAGATAATTATTTGATGTATCTTTTCCTTTATTTTCAAAATAAAACAGTAAATTATTACGCAGTTCCGAAAGTGCGTTTTTTAATTCGGTTTTTCCTGATAAACTGGGAGTTAATTTGTCCATATAGGTTGCGCAAAACACCTAAATCATTTATACAAATTTAGGATTCTTTTCAATATTAAATGTAACTAATATCAAAATATTCAATAAAAACATTTCTTTTATTCAAAAAATCAAATATTTAGTATGTCAAATGAAATGTCAATGCGTTTGGTTGAACTTCTAAATAGAGGGTAAATTAATGCAATAATGATAATAATCATATTATTCAAAATTTACTTCACTGCTAGAAAATAATACCTGCACCTAAACATGATTCTTTTTGATAAAATACAGCGAACTGTCCCGGTGCGATTCCCTGATCAGGTTTGTCAATTTTAACTTCTGCTCTATTACCTTCAAGGAAATTCAAATCGCAATTAAAAAAAGAAGCCCCATGACGAATTTTAACTTGAAATTGGTTTCCTTCTGGAGCTGAACCAGCTATCCAATTAAAGTTACCAACTGAAAATATTTCCCTTGCTCTTTTTGCGATATTTTCTCTTGATATATAAATAATATTATGATCAATGTCTTTTTTAACAACATACCATGGACCACCAGATAGCCCTATACCTGACCTTTGTCCTATTGTATAAAAATAATAGCCATTATGAATCCCCATCTTTTTCCCTGATTCAAATTCCAAAATATCGCCACTTATTTCTCCTAAATGATGTTTCACAAAATCATTAAATTTAATCTTGCCAAGAAAGCAAATCCCCTGGCTATCCCTTCTATCCATATTGGATAAATCAAATTCATGGGCAAGCTTTCTTATTTCAGATTTCTTATACATACCAATCGGAAATAGAGCGCGGGAAAGTTGTTTTTGAGTTAAATAAGCCAGGAAATATGTTTGATCTTTAATAGGATCAGGCGATCTTTTCAATATAAATTTTCCATTATAGAAATCCACATTTGCATAATGACCAGAGGCAACTTTTTCGAATGAATTATCAATTTTATCGTAAAACTGTCCGAATTTGATTAAACTATTACAAAAAATATCCGGATTAGGAGTTCTTCCTTCCTTTATCTCCGTTATTGTATAAGTAACAACATTTTCCCAATATTCGTGTTGAAGTGAAATTATTTCAAGCGGAATGTTTAACTGTTTACATACACTTCTAACAAAATTAAGATCTTCCTCCCATGGGCAATCTCCCAGAAAGGTAAATTCATCCTGGAG
>JARLHD010000221.1 GCA_031292435.1 Ignavibacteriaceae bacterium | reverse complement strand
ATTATTTTGCTCATCAAAACGAGCCTTAAGTTCAACCAAAACGGCAACCTGCTTACCTCTTTCGGCAGCTTCAATAAGGTATTTTAAAATTGGCGAATTAGAACCGACTCTATATAAAGTTTGTTTGATGGCAAGCACTTCAGGGTCTACTGAGGCCTGCTTTATAAAGGATATTACAGGATTAAACGAATGATATGGGTGATGTAAAAGGATATCCTTTTGCTTTATTATACTAAAAATATCTTCTTCCTCTTCTTCAAATGTCTTGGGAATGACAGGATAAAAAGGGGGGTCTTTTAATTGATGACACGGCAGGTCATACAGCATAATTATATCACTTAATCCGAGAGGTCCTTCAACCACATGAACATCTTCACGCCCGATGAGCAGATTTTCCATCAAAGTTTCAAGCATAAATTCAGGCATCTTTGAAGCAACTTCAAGCCGGACAACTCTTCCAAATCTTCTTTGTCTAATATGTTCTTCAATTACTTTCAGAAGGTCATCAGCTTCATCTTCCTGCAACTCAATATCAGTATCTCTTGTAATTCTAAACCGATGAGCTTCAACAATTTCCATTCCAGGGAAAAGAAAACTCAGATTAGTTTTAATAATATCTTCCACCCAGATAAATCTTGCTTTAAATTGTCCATTTGTATTCATCTTATTAGATGGATGAATTATCCTATCGATCTGAATCAGTCTAGGAATAATATCCGGGATTTTTAATCGAGCAAAATGACTTTCGCCGTTAGGTTTTTTTACAAGAATTGCCAGGCTTAGGCTTAAATTCGAGATATATGGAAAAGGTCGACCTGGATCGAAAGCAAGAGGTGTTAAAACAGGGTAAATTTCCTTCTGAAAGTAATCTGTCAAGATTTTTTTTTCCGTATCGTCTAACTCGTTATACTCAAGAATTGAGATACTATTTACTTTCAATTCATGAACAATTGTTCCTTCCCAAAGATCCAGAACCTCTTTTAACATTGGCTGAATTGTTTTTTCAATTTTCTGGATTTGTTCCGCAGGAGTATATCCATCTATTGATGGTTCAATAATATTTGCAGCTATCTGTTCTTTTAAACCTGATATACGGATCATATAAAATTCATCAAGGTTTGTAAGAAAAATAGAGATGAATTTTATTTTTTCAAGTAAAGGGAGTTCAGGATTGAGGGCTTCTTCAAGAACTCTTCGATTAAATTCTATCCAACTTAAGTCCCT
>JARLHD010000220.1 GCA_031292435.1 Ignavibacteriaceae bacterium | reverse complement strand
TTTCAATTGTTAAAGTATCAGAAACTGAATTAGGAGGAAGGCAGGTTTTATCATTGCAGGACTGATAATCAAAAACAACAGGCAGCTTATATGTACCCGGTTTAAGGCTAGATGGAGACTTTACAAGAGCACCGGTATATATTTCATTTTCAAATACAGAAAGTGGTTTATCTGAAAAAGCTAGTTTCCTATCATGGGATTGCGGATATTTTATTTTAGAAAGCCTGAATCCTGAAGAAGTGTCAATCGAAAGAACAGAAGGAATCAGAAAATCCTCATATGGTTTATTTGAATTAATATGCCATAGCGGATCGATGTTCACTTTTACTGCAATCTTAAATTCTGTACCTGATACAATTTTATCAAATGACTGATAAGCTTTTATCTTAACAAGATCCAATGGTTTACCAATTTGAGGGAAAGCAGAATTGCTTACCATAAGAACAAATAACAAAACAAAATATTTCTTCATAATACTCATATTATTTTTTATCTCCGCCAGCCCTGAACTATCGGGTATCTTCTTCCAAAGCCAAATGCCTTTCTTGATACTCTCAATGCAGGTGCTGCTTGTTTTCTTTTAAATTCATTTTTATCTACTAGGCGCAATACTCTCTTTACTAATTCGCAATCTCCCATAATCTCTGAAATCTCTTTTACTTCTTTATTTTCTTCCAGGTACATACGCAGTATTTTATCCAAAAATTCATAGGGAGGAAGAAAATCCTGATCGGTTTGTCCAGGTTTAAGCTCTGCAGAAGGAGCCTTGTCTATTATATTCTGCGGAATTATTATTTGTTCCCTGTTTATATAATTAGCGATCCTGTAAATGTCAGTCTTATATACATCTGCAATAACTGCTAACCCGCCACACATATCACCATAAAGTGTACAATAGCCGACACCCATTTCAGATTTATTTCCGGTCGATAATAACAAGTAACCAAATTTATTTGAAAGAGCCATCAGATAAACAGCCCTTATCCTAACCTGTATATTTTCTTCTGTTACTCCCTCAGGTAAATTTTCAAACAAAGGTTCTACAACATTGAGTACGGAATTAAACACAGGTGTTATAGAAACTTCATCATATGAGATGCCTAGATTTTTTATAAGATGCATAGAATCATCAATACTGCCTGAACTTGAATATTTGGATGGCATCAGAACTACATGAACATTCTCTTTCCCCAATGCCTGAACAGCAATATATGTTACCATAGCAGAATCCATTCCGCCGCTTAGTCCAACGATAGCCTTTGGCAAATTCATCTTTTCAGAATATTCCCTTACGCCATAAATCAGAGCATTCAGAACTTCCTCTTCAAATTCCCCTTCAACTTTTGTAATAGGATCAGCCGCCGCAAGACTATCCCATATTAAATAATCCTCCTGGAATGATTTACCCAGAGCAGTAAGATTTCCTTTAGAATCAAAGCACATACTTGCACCGTCAAAAATCAGGTCAGTCTGTGCACCGGTGCAGCATACATAAGCAAGCGGAATATTATCCTTTTGGGTTAATACAGTAAGCATTTTCCTCCTGTCCTCTCTCTTACCATACGCATAAGGACTGGCGGAAATATTAACTAATAATGTCGCCCCTTTTTTAAGAAGATCCTGAATGGGATCATTTACATATCTTCTTTTATACCAGTAATCCTCATCATTCCAGATATCCTCACAAATAGAAACGCCTAACTTCTCACCTTTGAATTCATGAACATCCACTTCCCTTGAAGGATCGAAATAACGCATCTCATCAAATACATCATAATTGGGAATCAACGATTTATGCTGTATAAACTGAATCCTGCCATCGTAACATAAAAATGCAGAATTATGGATATCAGTGCCCGTATTGTTATCCCCCTCGCATATAGAGCCAAATATCAGCCCAGTACTTCGCGTTACTGAAGCTATTTCTTTTGCAGCCGACGCTGCCGCATCCCTAAACTCTTTTTTCTCAACAAGATCGAGCGGCGGATACCCCACCAAACATAGCTCAGGAAATATTACAAGGTCAGCACCATCAGCTTCAGCTTTTTTGTACCAATCAACTATCTTCTGTTTGTTATTCAGGAAATCGCCAATTATCGTATTTATCTGGCAAAGTGCAATTTTCATATAAACTTTACTAATTTATGTGTTCAAAATAGGAAACGCAGTATATTATTACAATCTAATTATTAAACAACCTTTCCGTTCATTTATAAAAATAACTGGTACATCGATATTTCTATCCAATCAAACTATATTTAATACTATTATATTAAAATTTATTTATTATTCATGCAGAAAACTTAACACACTGGAGCTAATATGCATAAAAAATTATATAGATCTGCCGCAGATAAAATGATAGGGGGAGTTGCAGCCGGACTCGGAGATTATTTTGATATCGATCCTACCTTAGTGCGATTAATTTTCGTCCTGTCCGTGTTTATACATGGAGCCGGAGTACTGGCATATATAATAATGTGGATAGTAGTCCCAAGGGCTCCTTATCCAAATTATAACATGAATACAAATATTCCACCACAAAATCCTGAACCGGGTGTAACAACTGGAACTGACCCTGCTGCTGGAAGTGATTCTACAACCGGTCCCGGAACTGCAGACAAAACACAAACTCCGCCTGACCCGGACTTTATTTATTCAGGTTCGTATAAAAAGCATAATACAAAACATGGTATAACATTCGGAATTGTTTTAGTAATATTTGGTATCTTTCTTCTTTCTATGAGTATGATGCCAATGGTACATTTCCATGATATTTTCCCTTTAGCTCTAATTGTACTGGGAATTGGACTTCTTATAAATGCTATTAAAAAGTAAATAAGGATTTACAAACATGAAAACAAAACATTTGTTCTGGGGAATCTTATTTATTTCAATCGGTCTCCTATGGCTGCTTAATCATTTCATGCAGATATATGTCGAATGGGATTATGTATGGAAACTATGGCCGGTTGTAATCATCCTTTGGGGCCTGACTCTTATAATTGGAAACCAGGTTCTAAAAGGAATTGTAACTGCAATTACAGCTTTCGTTCTTGCATTCGCTCTCTTTGCATCTTTTCAGTATGGCTTCTTTCATATCGGACATGGAATTGATTGGTCAATCAACGATGACAATAATAGTAACAAGTATGGTTTAACAGATTATTCTGAACCATATGATATTAACTTTTCCAAAGTAACTCTGAATCTTACAGCAGGTGCAGGCTCCTTTATATCCAGTGATACAACTAACGAACTGTTCTTTGCACATGCTGAAGGTAAAAAGGATAATTATTCTTTATCTAAAAATATTACTGATAATAAAGTTGACCTGAATTTTGATATGAACAAAGGACACGTCAACTTCTTACACTTTAACAAGATCAGAAACAGAGTCGATTTCAGGTTGAATTCAAAACCAGTGTGGGATCTTAATTTTGATCTTGGTGCCGCATCGGTTAATATTGATTTAAGTCCATATAAAACTGAAAATATATCAATCGATATGGGTGCAGCTTCTTTAAAACTTAAGGTAGGCGACAGGGTGGATAAGACAAATCTGACAATAGATGCCGGCGCTTCTTCAATTGATATAAGTGTCCCCGAAGATGCAGGGTGCGAAATTAAAACTGATGTTAACCTCTCATCCAAAAACTTCGATGGTTTTAATACTATTGATACCGATCTGTTCAGAACAACTAATTTTGAAAATGCAAAGAAGAAAATATATATAAATATCGATTCGGGTGTTTCATCAATTAAAGTTACCCGTTATCCTTCTTCTTCGATTTAGATCTTTTCCTTCTAGCCGGCTGCGGACTCCATAAAAAGTCCTCAAGGATAACGCAGCCGTCTTTATCAAACTTCACTCCCTCTGAACGCAACATATCTTCCATTATATCATAACTCCCAAAGTGCATTTTCCCGGTAAGTGCACCAAAACGGTTAACTACTCTATGACACGGAAGTCCTGAATCCTTTGCCCCATTTAGTGCCCACCCAACTGTCCTTGCCGATGATCTTATCCCGCAGGCTTCAGCAATATCACCAAATGTTGCAACTTTACCGTAAGGAATTTTCGCTACAATTTTATATACCTTATCAAAAAAGTCCGGCTTCTTCTCTGACTGTAACTTCTTCTTTTTAACCGTATTAAGAATTTTCTTCACTTGAATCACTTATGATAAATCATAACATGTATATTAAAAACTGCGTCTGATAAAAATATCAAACCAATTTGATTATAGTCCTGAGCTAATAATCAATTTAGTTATGACTAAATTTCAATAGGAAAGCTTTAATAAATTTATTAATATCTCCATCCATAACTCCCTGAACGTCAGAAGTTTCAACATCAGTACGGTGGTCCTTAACCATATTGTAAGGATGAAAAACATACGATCTTATCTGGCTTCCCCACTCAATCTTCATCTTCCCCTTTTCTACCTCATCAATCTCTGCCAGCTGCTTTTCCCTTTCGCTCTGATAAAGCTTCGATCTTAGAAGTTTCATAGCGTTAGTCTTGTTCTGAAACTGTGAGCGTTCGCTCTGACAAGCAGCAACTGTATTTGTTGGAATATGCGTTATCCTTACTGCAGTCTCCACCTTATTAACATTTTGCCCTCCCTTTCCACCAGAACGGAAAGTATCAATCCGAAGATCAGCAGGATTAATATCAATCTCAATCGTATCATCTATCTCCGGAATTACAAACACCGAGGCAAATGAAGTGTGCCTTCTTTTATTTGAATCGAAAGGTGAAATCCTCACCAGCCTGTGCACACCATTTTCAGCTTTCATATAGCCGTATGCATATTCCCCCTGGACTTCAATCGTTACAGATTTAATCCCCGCTCCATCCCCATCAAGTATGTCTGCAATATTCATCTTAAAACCATTCTGTTCCCCCCAGCGCAAATACATGCGCATCAGCATATCAGCCCAGTCCTGGGCTTCCGTTCCCCCTGCGCCTGAATGAATAGTAAGGATGCAGTTATTAATATCATCCTTGCCGCTTAACATATTCTTAAGCTCAACATTTTCTATCTCCGCTTCAAGCGATTTAAGCTCGCTCTCTATCTCCCCTTCAAACGAAGCATCATCCTCCATGCCTGCAAGTTCAATTATCTCTTCAAGGTTCTTGTGTTTATTGAAGGCGCCCTGCCAAAGATTTACCCACCCCTCTAACTGCTTAATATCCTGAAGAACTTTCTGAGCCCCCATCTGATCGTCCCAGAATTTAGGCTCCGTCGTCAGATGCCTTAAATCGTTTATCTTAGCTATCTTATTATCTACGTCAAAGATAACCTCGTAAATTGCTGATCCTTCCTCCAAATAAATTCATTTTTTTTAATTCTTCTTCGTACATGTCAATCCTTATAGATATATTATAAAATTTCTTAAACAACCTGGGTTTTCCTTGCCCCCGATTCCTAATCTTTTATTCATTCCCCAAACTTATACCAGGTCTTTCCTAACCCTCGCTTCCCAAAACTCTGCTCTCCGCTTAAACATCCTGGATTTTCCTAATTCTCACTTTAGCCCTGATTTACACCTCCAGTTCCATTCTCAGCAGCGCTGCCGCTAGTGTTTTCCCCTGTGCGTCATGCTTAAGTGAAACTGTCCCTCCCCCTCCAAGTGTATCATGAAGCAGGAAGTTTAATGCCCTCAGGTTCGGTAATTCAAACCGCTCAACCTTACCCAGACAAATTCCTTCAAAATGTTTTTTTACTCTCTCTTCGGTAAGATGTTTCCTGATAATATTGTAACCATTTGCATCAAAAGCGATTATGCCGATATTTGCAGCATCCCCTTTATCGCCGCT